>JAIDBM010000001.1 GCA_029056365.1 Muribaculaceae bacterium
CGAACCCTGGGTACCCGTAAGGGCACAACGGTTTTCGAGACCGCCCCGATCGACCACTCCGGCATCTCTCCTCGGGTGTTGCGGGTGCAAAGTTAGTCAAAAATTTGCAATCCTCCAAATTTTTTTTGCATTCGATGTAAAAAAACAGCCGTGCAACTGCCGATTGCACGGCTGAAATGCTGTTAAAGGCTGGCTGCCAGCGATTTTATGTCGTCGATTTTACGCCACTGGTCGTCGAACACCAGTCCGCGCTGCGCATAGCTGCTCAGTTTAAATCCGGTCATCGGACTGATACTTAGCCTGTCGTCAGGCTGGATGTATTTTTTAGCGAGGGCAACGAAGTCGATTATATAGTTGACTTTATCGTGGAACGGCGTGTGGGCCGAAACAAGTCCAAGGGCCACGGCTGCGTTCGGATTAACGAATTTCAGCACCTCGGCAGTTTCCGGCTCGGAAGTGTTGAACGGAAGGTAGAAACGGTCGACGTTGGCCATGGCCAGTGCGCGGGGCATGATGTTGTCGGGAGTCTGTTCGGCGCTCCAGCGGGGCACAATGGTGGGGCCGCTCGACAGATACACGGTTTTCCACATGTCCGACGGCAGTCCGGCAAGGGTGTCTTCAATCAGTTTTATCACATTGTTCTGAACCTGGAGAATGTCTACGCCGCCACGCAGAAACTCGTCGGCATACGTAGCCTCGGTGAGACGTCCGCAGGCGCTGTCGTCGAGCTGTATGCTCCGGCATCCGATTTCGTAGAAGTGCATTATTGTCTGGCGGTAAGCCTCGGTGATGTCGTCCAGAAGGGTATCGGGCGATGGATACAGACGTCCGAGCTGGCCTTCCGACTTGTCGAGTATGGTCAGATAGAGGTCGGCGGGGGAGGGTAGGGTCTGGCGGCAGCGCGAGCGCCCGTCTACTTTGGCATAGAGGAAAGAGAAGAATTCAAAGAACGGATGCTCGGGATTGTATGCTATGCGCTCGGGAAAGGCCATCTGGTCGGAATAGGCCCAGCTGTTCTGGTACACACGGCCGGTGTCCACACGGTCGTGGTCCACGCCTTTGAGTCCGAAGTAAAAGTCACGGTCCCAGTATTTACGGCGGAGTTCGCCTCCGCTTATCGACGGAGCGCCTGCTTTGAGCTGGAGTTCGATAAGTTCTTCCACAGCCTTGTCTTCGGCCTGGCGGAATTCCGGGTGGCTGATGCGTCCGTTTTCGTAATCATTGCGGGCGTTTATGAGATAATCCTGCGGCAAATAGCTGCCTACGATGTGAAATTTCATAACTTTTTCCGTGTTTGATGGTTTATACGCTGCAAAGTTACATAAAGAATCCGAGACTGCAAATTAAATTACGGAAATTTTTCTGTAATTTATCACTATGTTGTGTATTGCTCTGATTTAGACCCCGTTCCCCGACATTTGTTAGTACAACCATCCGCGATAGCGTCTTGAAGTCTGCCTGTAATAGTTCTAACTTTGCCATAAAATTCGAAT
>JAIDBM010000010.1 GCA_029056365.1 Muribaculaceae bacterium
CTATAAAGGCATCGTGCTTCTCGGCGGTTCCATCGGTGAGCGGCTGAAACCAGTGGGTGTAATGCCTGGCACCGTTTTCAATCGCCCAGCGTTTCATGCCTTCGGCCACAGAGTCGGCCACCTCGCGGGTAATAGGCTGTTTGTTGGCTATGGCACCCACAAGGGCATCGTAGGTTTTCTTGGGCAGATACTGAAACATCTTCTGGTCGTTGAACACATACTTTGCATAGTATTGTTCAGGACGTTCTTGGGGCGTTTTTACCTTAATCGCCTTACGGTCGAAAGCTTCTTCAACCACTTTAAATCTTAGCATTGACATATTGGAAGTATTGGAAGTGTCTGAAAAAATAATGCCCGGCAGCGACTTTGGCGGGGGAGGCTAAGTTCGGCGCTCCGCCTTTGGCGTTGCGTCGGGGCCTCGGTGAGCCTTTGTCGATGTCGGGATTGCATTGCCATCGCTGTTTTTTAGGCCAATGGCAGTTTAAATGTCCGCTTCATAGAACGAGCTGATTTTTTGATGGCGCAAAATTATACATTTTTTTTCAGATGTGCAAGAAAAAACGATTTGAGCCTTCGTTTTTTGCCGAACGTGTTTTTGCCGAACCGGCTTGAATCATTCTTTGTCCTTGAACAGCTCATCGTTGTCATCAAGCTTGAAATAGTGGGCAAGCATGGCGATGAAACGACTGATCTGGCCGATGGCATCTGTAGTGCTCTGTCCGATTTCCTTGCCTTGAAGACGCATCAGCAACATTCCATACAAGGCATTGAAGCAGGTTTCGATTTCACCGGCTTTCTGTTCACCGGCTTTGGCACGCAGTTCCACTATGAACGGCAGGGTTTTGTAAAACTCCCTGGCATATTCTTCGAAACGGGGGTCTTTCAGCAGTGTGTCATGCAGTTGTACCAGCTGTATGATTACATTCCTGTTGAGCTGAAGATGTCCGCTTTTCTGAACACCTTCGCTGCGCATCATGTCGATAAGCGACTCATACCAGCCAATCAGCTCATTCTTTTGCGATGGCTCAAGAGCCGTGTTGTCGATGATGCTGGCCTTTATCCGGTCGATGTCGAGTCCGTTTGCCCGTATAAGGTCTTCAATCTGCCACATATACAGCAGATATTCTGCGATGTTTTCCTTGCGCTTCTGTGATGCTATGTACATATTGTATTATATGATTGTTTGGTATGGTTTGATATTCGCAGGCGTTGACATGCCAGCAGGTACTGTTCACTGCATATATTTGTTCACGAGGTGCCGGTATGCAGGTGTTGCCTTGTATTGTTTTATCCACGAATTCAGTTTGTTCAGCAGGCTGTCGTCGCCTCGCCTCACTATCCATGTCTGGAACTGGGAGAACGATATCGGCAGGCTTATGTCAATATCCGGATAATCGGATTTAAGCTGTCGTGCCACGGTTTCATTAATAACCGCACATGGTATTTTTCCCTGTTGTACCATTATTCCCAGTAGTTCGGCAGAGTATTCCGGATTGGATTTGATTATTATATCCTCGCCTGATTCAGCGGCCAGATGCTCCAGACGCGACCGTAGAGTCGAGCCATCGGCAATCCATACTTCACGGCCCGCCAGCTGACGCGTGTTGGTGATCATTGCGGAAGAATCAGCCGTGTCGGCCCGCTGTACAAGCACTGCACGGTCGGTGAAGACAGCTTCTGTCGTTCCGTAATTCTTGCGTATTGCAGAGGTGGCCGGCAGGTTTGCCACAACGAGATCGAAGGTATGGTCTTCAAGACCTTTCAGCGCGTATTCAAGGGGAGCGAAGGGTTGAAAAACCACCGGCTGTCCGTGAGCCGCGCACATTTGCCGGATGAGTTCGTAGTCGAATCCCACAACAGTGTCGCCGCTATAGGCATATGTGAGGGGCGACATTTCTATTGCCACAGCCAGTGTGTCGCCTCCCGGATGCGTGAAGCGTGCGGCTACAGAACCGTTTTGAGGATGCGAACAACGCCCCAGCATCCACATGCCGGACAAAACAAGAATCAGAAGAGCCACATACACCGGCATGCGTCCTTTAATCAGTTTCGTATTCACATTATTCATTGCAGGCCGAATTTGGTCAGAGGGCCTCCGTAGATATAACCCCGGATTGCATGATTTGGTTTTTGAGTTTCCCGCCGCTTCTAATTTGCGAAATCTACAGATATTCCCATTTGTAGCCGACGGGGATTCAGCGGATAGTTTACTGCCGAGAAGTAGTTGTTACCACCCAGAATGCCCTGGTTTATATGCGACATCATGACATAGAAGCGGGTTCTATGTCATGATGTCGCAT
>JAIDBM010000100.1 GCA_029056365.1 Muribaculaceae bacterium
TGGCTATACCAGGGTTACATCGCCCATTTCGGGATATATTTCCGAGCGTTCGGCCGACATCGGCACTCTGGTAGGGCCATCGGGCGGAAAGTCGCTCCTTGCCACTGTGGTGAAAAGCGATACCGTGAGGGTTGACTTCAGCATGACAGCCCTCGATTATCTGCGGGGCAAGGACCGGAACGTTAACATCGGCGGCGATAACTCCGACAGCAAGCGGCGTTCGTTCGTGACCATAACTCTTGCCGACGGGTCGGAGTATCCGTTGCAGGGTCAGGTGGATTTCGCCGATCCGAAGGTCGATCCAAAAACAGGCACATTCTCCGTGCGTGCCGAAATGCCGAATCCCGACCGCAGTCTTTTGCCGGGTGAGTTCACCAAGGTGAGGGTGCTGCTCGATGTGCGGGAGAATGCCGTCGAAGTGCCCACCAAGGCACTTGAGATAGAGAAAAACGGCGCATATGTATATGTGGTGCGTCCGGACTCCATTGCCGAGAAACGTTTTGTCGAGACAGGCCCCGAGGTCGGCAACAATACCATTGTGGAGCGCGGTCTCGCAAAGGGAGAGCGTATTGTGGTGGAAGGTTTTCACAAACTCAGCCACAACATGAAGGTGGCGCCTGTGGTTGCGGCGCCCGACAAGAATGCCGACGGAGAGGAGGAATAACATGAAAAAGAATTTTTTTCTCGAACATCCGGTGTTCGCTATCGTGATTTCGATAGTGATATTCATAATAGGGGGCATAGGACTGATGCTTCTGCCGGTCGACCAGTATCCGGAAATTGTGCCGCCGGTGGTGCGTGTCTCCGCGTCTTATCCCGGAGCCGACGCCACTACGGTGACCCAGGCCGTGGCCACTCCCATCGAGCAGGAACTCAACGGCACTCCGGGAATGATATATATGTCGTCGACGAGCAGCAATTCCGGAGGTTTTTCCGCTCTTGTTACATTCGACATCGATGTCGACCCGGAGCTTGCCGCAGTGGATATACAGAACCGTATAAAGAAGGCCGAGGCCCGTCTGCCGGCCGAGGTTGTGCAGAACGGCATATCGGTGTCGAAGGAGACCGCAAGCCGGCTCATGACCATAACCATTCAATCCGATGACCCCAAGTTCGATGAAGTATATCTGAGCAATTATACCACATTGAACGTAATCGACCCGCTGCGCCGTATTCCCGGTGTCGGCTCGGTGAGTTCGGTAGGCGGCCGATACTATGCCATGCAGATATGGGTCGAACCCGACAAACTGGCAGACCTCGGACTTACTGTAAAAGACATTCAGAACGCCCTCAAGGACCAGAACCGCGAGTCGGCGGCAGGCACACTCGGCATGGCGCCTATGAACGATGTCGACATAACCATGCCTATCATAGCACGCGGACGATTGTCGTCGGTGAAGGAATTCGAGGATATAGTGCTCAGGGCCGGGGCCAGCGGATCGTTGATCAGGCTCAAGGATGTGGCGCGGATTTCACTGGAAGCGCAGAGCTATTCCACCGAGAGTGGAATAAACGGCGGTAATGCGGCGGTAATAAACATAAACATGCTGCCCGGTTCAAACGCCATGGATGTGGCGGATGCGGTGAAGAAGGAAATGGAGACGATAGCCCAGGGCTTTCCGGCCGGAATAAGCTACGAGATTCCTTTCGACATGACCACTTATATTAAAGAGTCGATTCACCACGTATACCGTACATTCTTCGAGGCACTGCTTCTTGTTATAGTAGTGGTGTTCCTGTCGCTCCAGAACTGGCGGGCCACACTCATACCTGTAATCGCAGTGCCTATTTCTCTGGTGGGCACATTCGGCGTGATGCTCATGTTCGGTTTTTCGCTCAACATGCTCACTCTGCTCGGTCTGATTCTTGCCATAGGCATTGTGGTGGACGACGCCATAGTGGTGGTGGAGAATGTCGACCGTATCATGCATGCCGAACATCTGTCGCCGCGCGAGGCCACGGCAAAAGCCATGAAGAATCTCGGGAGTGCGCTTGTGGCCATGTCGCTCGTGCTCTGTGCGGTGTTTGTGCCTGTAAGTTTCCTGCCGGGAATAACAGGCCAGCTCTACCGTCAGTTTACGGTTACTATCGCCGTGTCGGTGGTAATCTCCACGGTTGTGGCGCTCACATTGTCGCCGGTGATGTGCGCGGCCCTGCTGCGTCCGGCGTCAAGGCGGCGCAAGGCACGGATTTTCCGTCTGATAAACTGGTGGCTCGGCAAGGGCAACCGCTTTTACGGCCATACAATCAGGCGGGCCGTGAAACATCCGCGGCGCATGTATACCGCCTTCGGTCTGGCTCTGGTGTTCATATATATGATGAACGCGCTTATGCCGAAAAGTTTTATGACGCAGGAAGACCAGGGTTATTTCACCGTTGAACTCGAACTGCCCGAGGGCGCGACCATAGAACGTACGCGCGAGGTTACCGACCGTGCGATGAAAATGCTCATGGCCGATCAGGATGTTGAATATGTGCTCAATGTCACAGGCTCGTCGCCGCGTGTCGGCTCGAACCAGGCGCATGCCCAGCTTACGGTCATACTCAAGGACTGGGGCGACCGCAGCGGTGAAGGCTCGGTTGCAAAGGTGCGCGAAAGAGTCCATCAGGCACTGTCGGCTTATCCCGAATGCAAAGTGTATGTGTTCTCTCCGGCCATTATTCCCGGCCTTGGCAGCAGCGGCGGTTTCGAGATGGTGCTTGAGGCAAGAGCCGACGCATCGTATGCCGACCTCCAGCGGGCCGTCGACACCCTGCGGCATTATGCGGCCGAGACCGAGGCCATAGGCGACCTGAGCACATCGATGCAGACCGACATACCGCAGCTTTATTTCGATGTCGACCGCGACCGGGCCCAGATGTTGGGTATTCCGGTTAGCGACATATTCTCGACCATGAAGGCATTTACCGGCTCGATATACGTGAACGATTTCAATATGTTCAACCGCATATACCGCGTGTATATACAGGCCGATGCGGCATACCGCGCGAACCGCGACAACCTGAATCTGTTCTTTGTAAAAAGCGCCGATGGCAGAATGGTGCCGGTTTCATCGCTCGGAACATCGCGGTCCACTACCGGTCCGGGCACAATCGGACGCTTCAACATGTTCAATTCGGCGACAGTATCGGGCGAGGCCGCACATGGCTACAGCACCGGCGAGGCCATGGAGGCACTGGAGAAAATAGTTGATGAGAAACTGCCGTCCAACATCGGGGTGGAGTGGAGCGGACTTTCATACCAGCAGCGCCACGAAAGCGGAAACACTGCCGTGACGCTTGGGCTTGTGTTTGTGTTCGTGTTTCTGTTTCTTGCCGCATTGTACGAAAGCTGGGCGGTGCCTCTGGCGGTGATACTGTCGCTGCCGGTTGCCGGAGTCGGAGCCTATCTCGGCATATGGGTGTGCGGACTTGAGAATAATGTTTATTTCCAGATTGGTCTGGTGATGCTTGTGGGGCTTGTGGCCAAGAATGCCATACTTATTGTGGAATTCGCCAAAGAAGAAGCCGACAAGGGAGTTCCGGCCGTTCGGGCCGCGCTCACTGCGGCGCGTCTGCGCTTCCGTCCGATAGTGATGACATCGCTGGCGTTCATGCTCGGCCTGCTTCCGCTGCTTTTTGCAAGCGGTCCGGGATCGGCGGCCCGCCGCGACATCGGTACAGGAGTGTTTTTCGGTATGGCGGTGGCCATAACCATCGGCATTGTGTTTGTGCCGTTCTTCTTTGTGGCAGTTGAAAAACTTACCTCACGGATAAAAAAAAGGAAAGAAATGAAAAAGATACTCTTCATATTCATGTTGTTGCCGGTTTTGTGGAATTGCTCTGGAACCGGTAGGCTTGCCAAGGTGGATGTCGGCGACATGCCACAGACATATCTGCCCGGTGCAAACATCGACTCTCTTTCGCTTGCCGATTTGAAATGGTGGCAGTTCTACAGCGATTCCACGCTTGCGGGAATAATGCGGCGTGCGCTTGAAAACAACCGCGACCTGCTTAAATGCGCTTCACGTGTCGAGGAGATGCGTCGGCTATATGGGGTAGAGAAACTGAATCTGCTTCCTACGGTAGGCGCCCAGGTGGCTTATTCGCACGAAACAAACAATTACAACGGCACCGGCACGACAAAGGACCCCGAGGCCGATCTCAAGCTGCCGATAAGCTGGGAAATCAATCTGTGGGGAGCGCTCTCGCATGCCCGCAAGGGAGCCGGAGCACGTTTTATGGCAAGTGTCGAAGACTACAGAGCCATGCGAATGACTCTTATTTCCGAGGTGGCCACCACATATTTCAAGCTATTGTCGCTTGAAAACGAACTTGCAATAGTGCGTCGTACACTCGAAACACGCAAGGAATCGCTCGAACAGGCCCGCATCCGGTTTGAAGGCGGTCTTACACCCGAGACAACCTATCAGCAGGCTAAGGTGGAATATGCCACTACAGCCTCTCTTGTGCCGGATCTGGAACTTAGAGTCGCCTCGATGCGAAATGCCCTCACATTGCTTATGGGTGAATACCCGCATGAACTTTACGAACGCAAGGGCTACATATTCGATGCCGGTATCGGGTCGAGGATGCCGGTCGGAGCCACGAGCGACCTGTTGCGCCGGCGGCCGGACCTCAGGGCCGCCGAACAACGGCTGAAGGCGGCGATGGCCGATGTGGGCGTAACTTATGCCGACCGTTTTCCTTCGCTGCGTATAGGATTCACTCCGGGCTTCGAGAACGACGGACTCAAGAATTTTTTCAAATCTCCCTTTTCCTACGTAATAGGCTCGATAACAGGAACCGTGCTTGATTTCGGACGCAAGAAACGCAAATACGAGGCTGCGATAGCAGCTTACGACCAGAGCCGTTATTCATACGAGCAGGCTGTAATAGCCGCTTTTACGGAAGTGAATACCGCAGTGACCGCTTTCCAGAAATACCGCGAGAACACAAAGGTTCAGCAGGAACTTATGCAGGCTGCCGAGAAATATGTCGAGCTCGCCAGACTGCAATACATGGGTGGAACACTCAACTATATCGATGTGCTTGATGCCCAGCGCCGGTATTTCAGTGCGCAGATAGGGGTGAACAATGCTCTGCTTGACGAATATCTCGCGTTGATAAACCTGTATCGCTCACTTGGCGGCGGAACAGACTGACCTTGGAGTCGGCCCTTAAATTTAATTTTGTGACTATTATGGCAAAACAGGAATATGTAGAAAAAAACCGGCAATGGCTGATGCAGAAGGCGCAGGAAGCCGGAGTAAAACCACTCGACAAAGGAATATACTATAAAGTGTTGCGGCAGGGTAAACCCGGCGGCATCGCTCCGGGCCGGGGCAGTGTGGTGAGCGTGCATTATACAGGCAAGACCATCAACGGCAAGACATTCGACAGCAGCCGCGGCGGAGTTGCTCCGGCATTCCGCCTGCGCGAACTCATTCCGGGGTGGATTATCGCTCTGCAACAGATGCATGTGGGCGACAGATGGGAAATATACATTCCGGCGGAACAGGGCTACGGACGTTTCAGCCAGCCCGGCATTCCCGGCGGGTCGACACTCGTTTTCGATGTCGAACTTCTTGCCGTGATGTAGAGCCGCTGTGTCCGGCGGGGGCGGCGATATGCGCCGAAAAAATATTTGCTTGTTTCGCAAAAAATGCCTAATTTTGTAACCCGTTATGAAATACGGCTTTGACAACGACAAGTATCTGAAAATTCAGTCCGAACATATAAAGGAGCGCATAGCCCAGTTCGGAAACAAGCTTTATCTGGAGCTTGGCGGCAAACTCTTCGACGACTATCACGCCAGCAGGGTTTTGCCTGGTTTTGAACCCGACAGCAAGCTGAAAATGCTGTCACAGCTGGCCGACAGCGCCGAGATTGTGATAGTGATCAGTGCCCGCGACATTGAAAAGAACAAGGTGCGCGGCGATCTTGGAATTACGTATGACATGGATGTGCTGCGTCTGCGCGAGGAGTTTCAGAAACGCGGCTTTCTTGTGAGTTCGGTGGTGGTGACACACTACAACGGACAATCGAGCGCCGAGGCTTTCCGGGCCCGTCTCCACCGCATGGGGGTGACCACTTACGTACATTACACTATCGAAGGGTATCCGAACAACGTGGACCTCATCGACTCGGACGACGGTTTCGGAAGAAACGACTATGTCGAGACAACTCGTCCGCTGGTGATTGTGACCGCTCCCGGACCGGGCAGCGGCAAGATGGCAGTATGCCTCAGCCAGCTCTACAACGAGAACAAGCGGGGAATCGAGGCCGGATATGCCAAATTCGAGACTTTCCCCGTATGGAGCCTGCCCCTGAAACATCCGGTAAACATAGCATACGAGGCCGCTACCGCCGACCTTAACGATGTGAACATGATCGATCCCTTCCATCTTGAGGCATACGGCAAGACCGCCATCAACTATAACCGCGACATAGAGATATTCCCGGTGCTGAACGCTTTGTTCGAGGGAATATACGGCCAGAACCCCTATAAGTCGCCTACCGACATGGGTGTGAATATGGTAGGATTCTGCATCAACGACGATGAAGTATGCTGCGATGCGTCCAAAAACGAAATCATCCGCCGCTATTTCACCGCACTCAACGCAATGGCCGTGGGCGACGGCAACGAGAGTGAGGTGAGCAAGATTTCGTTACTGTTCAAGCAGGCTAAGATAGGGCTGGACTATCGCAGACCCATAGCCGCCGCACGCGAACGGGCCGAACGCAGCGGTGTGCCATGCAGCGCCGTGGAACTCGCCGACGGCACAATCATAACCAGCGAGACCAGCGAGCTCCTCGGAACAAGTGCCGCCCTGATACTCAATGCCACAAAGCATCTGGCCGGAATCGACCACAGCGTGAAGCTCATACCCCAGCATATGATCGAGCCGATACAGTATACAAAGATAAACTATCTCCGCAGCCGGAACAAACGTCTTCACACCGACGAGGTACTGGTGGCGTTGTCGGTACTGAGCACCCACGACGACAATTGCCGTCGGGCGCTTGAGGTATTGCCTCAGCTTCAGGGCTGTCAGGTACACTCCACTGTGATGCTCGGCGAGGTCGACCGCAAGATATACAAAAAGCTTGGGGTGGGGCTTACATGCGACCCGGCACAGAAAAAAACGAAAACAACCTTGTGAACCTGTGCATGCGCGTGACAAAAAATTAGTATCTTTGCAATTTCAAATAACACAAGAGTGGAAACCAAGTACATATTCGTCACAGGCGGCGTTGTGTCGTCGCTGGGAAAGGGTATAATATCGTCGTCGCTGGCCTGCCTGCTGAAAGCACGTGGCTACAGGGTGACGATACAGAAATTCGACCCCTATATAAATATCGACCCGGGCACGCTCAATCCGTATGAGCATGGCGAATGCTATGTGACTTCCGACGGACACGAGGCCGACCTCGACCTCGGACACTATGAGCGTTTCACCGACATCCACACTTCCAGAGCCAACAACGTAACCACCGGACGTATTTATCAGAGTGTGATAGACAAAGAACGTCGTGGCGATTATCTGGGCAAGACCGTACAGATAGTTCCGCATATCACCGATGAAATCAAGCGTAACGTCAAGGCGCTCGGAAACACAGGTGATTTCGACTTCGTCATCACTGAAATCGGAGGTGTGGTGGGCGACAT
>JAIDBM010000101.1 GCA_029056365.1 Muribaculaceae bacterium
CCGGAACATTTTATACGTCAGGCCGAGGGAATGATACACAGCCAGGGAAGTTTTATGCTTGAGAAAGCCTATGTCCGTGTGGCTGATTTCGCTATGCTGTTCGACTGCGATGACAACGGCTGCCGTTTCTGCGGCTATTCGCTGTTCGAAACCACCGCATCGGGGCAATACACGGGCAATAAACTCCTGTCCGACAG
Organism: Muribaculaceae bacterium; assembly: GCA_029056365.1. Lineage (GTDB taxonomy): Bacteria > Bacteroidota > Bacteroidia > Bacteroidales > Muribaculaceae > CAG-873. Next base: position 198 of record JAIDBM010000101.1, read on the forward strand.
CGCCATCGAACAGTATCTGGGCGCATATGTGTCGGTCGACCGACTTCATCAGGTACGCAGTGCGCTCGAACTCGCTCTTGCCAAAGTGTGCCGTGGCGTATATAGCGGACCGGTCGGTGTGGATATGCTCATAGCCGATACGCCGCAGGGATATTTGCTTGACGCCACGGTGGAGATAAATTTCCGTATGACCATGGGGCGTGTAGCGCACAGTCTGGCAACCCGTTATATGTTGCCGGGTGTTGAAGCGTCGTTTACGGTTGTGAACGGTAAGGCGCAGCAGAATTGTCCGGTGGTAGAAAACGGACGTTTTGTTTCCGGAACTCTTTTGTTAACGCCACCATCGCCGTATTTCAACTTTGTGGTTGATTCTTCGCCGAACGTATAAAAAAAGGGTCTGCAAATCGGCGCAAGCCGATTTGCAGACTCATTAGGCCCGACTCTTGTTGTTGAGTCGGTTATTGCTTGTCAGAAGCACTTTCTCATAGGCATAGGAACGCTGCTTTTGCTGTTGATGCGTTTAAGAATGCCGATACTGTTGTAAGATTGTATTCCCGATTTATTGAATTTCGGAAGCTCATAGGCTTCGTTTGCCGCAGGCAGGTCTTTGTAAGCTGATGCCGGCGATGCTCCCTCGGGTGTGATGTCGGCCAGAGTACGGCCAAGCTGACCGTCAATACCGTATTCGTCGGCGGCAAAGTAGAGGAATGTAGCCTTTCCATACCGTACATACAGGTTCTTTGCCGGAACCGAAATGAAACCGCCCTGAAGAACAGCGTTTTTGGTGGAATACTCAGGATATACGTCTTCATCGGTGAGGTCACCCATGGCGAGAGCCCAGGCATAGTTGTATGTGGCCTCGTTGGGCGTGAAGACGGCCTGCAGGACCACTTGACCCTTTGCGTTGGCGAACTTCTCGGGGTAGGCCTCGGCCAGCGCGTCGCCATCGAAATAGCGGTATGCCAGACTAAGCTGAGCCTCGGAATAGTCATACGATGAGGTTGTGAAGCGTTTTTTGAACATCGGTCCTGCGGGTTCACCCTGTTCGTCCATCGCATAGGCATAGATGTAATACGATGTGCTTGGCTCGAAACCCGATTCGATTACGCTGATATCGCCGGTGAAAGTTACACCACGAACAACGTCTTCAAGTTTCTTGCCGTATGTTGTAGTATATTCATCGAGGGTTTCCTTTACCGCCTGTGCCATTGTTATGTCGCCGGGCCATTCGGATGCGGAATAACATCCCATCCAGTAGCGTACCGACGGATCAGAGGGTTTTACGATTACAGTCAGTTCGGTGGAACGAAGTCCGGTATACGATATGTCGAATGTACAGTCGGCAGGGTCACCGCCAGGTAGCGTTCTGAATGGCACAGCCGAAGCTTCGCCCACACACTTGCCCTGGTCGTCTATGCCGATGGCATAGCAAACCATTTCGGTGTCGGCAGGCAGACCGGATACCACATCGCTGTCGTTTCCGCATGAGAGTGAGGCCTCAAGTATTTTGGCCAGAGTCAGACCGGGATACTGAGCCTGTATGCTTGTGAAGTAGCTTTCAACTATGAATTCCGCACCATAGTGTTCGTAGTCGTCCTTGTCGCATACATCGAAGTAGTATCTGAGGTCCGGATCATCGGGGGTTACGGTGAGTTTTGCCGAAACCGATGTAATGTCGCTTACCTCGATTTGGAACGGCCCCTGCGATTTCAGACTTGCTTCGAACACCACATTCTCGATGTCGTTGGTGTTGAAATTGAATTTCTGGCCATCGCGCATGTTCACAGTCATGGACTGAGCCGACGACTCCGAAGGCATTGACATTGATGCGGCCATAAGCAGCATCGATATATATATTTGTTTCATAAATTGAGTTCTTGTTGCGGGTTAGAAGGCAAGAATCGAGCGTACGCGGCAGTTGCTGCTTTTGTTCGACCATGTTACGAAGCCGGGATTGAACGAGCTTTCGTCAAAGCTGGTATAGTATGCGCGGTAAGAGCAGCCCGAAGAGTCGTATTGCTCGGTGCTCGACCAGTATTCGGCATCGCGCGTATACATTGGCATACCGCCGAATTCGGCCAGTTTTTCAAGCGAATTCTGTATGCATGCCGATTCGCTGTCGCCTCCGTTGGGAATGAAATATACGCGGTCGTAGATGTATTTCAGCTGGAAGGCCGACGGAAGGAACCAACCCGAGCTTTGTGCCGGAGCCGGAACTTCCGAATCGAAGAACTCGGTGGCATAGTATGTGGCCGGGAAGTTTGATTTGTCGGCTGAAAGTCCGTTGAAATCTCTGTCGGCTCTGAGACGTATGGCTTTGGTGTTGTTGTAGCCTAAGAAGTCGCTGGTGCTAACCGAACATGAGCAGCCGTCGTCCCAGCCGTCATAGAAGCTCCATGCCACGGGGTTATGTTCGCCGTTGAAATAAGTGGCATCGCGCAGGGCCACAACATAGCCGTGGAATTCCTGCATGGCCGATGATCCGTCTTTTACCTTATAATAGCTTTCCTTGTCGCCGAATTCGGTTGCTGCGCCGATGTAGAATACAACGCCAATAGGCTCGGCGTCAGGACGGCTTACAAGATATGGACTCCAGGTGCCGTCGCTGTAATAGAAGTCGCCGATTTTTGGCGGCTGCTGCTGCGAGCCTTCTATTTCATAAACAAGATTTATCTCCTTGTTCGGATACGATTTGGAATCGGCGTCTTCACGCAGTCCGAGAATGCCTTCGGGTATGGTAACCTTGTAGATGCCGGGGGCTGTGATGACCGGACTGAACGGAATTGTGATAGTACCGTCTTCGGCAATTGTAGGCAGGAGAATGTCGGGGTATGACGATTTTTCGTTTTTTACATAAGCCTTCAGGGTGCTCAATGGTTCGATTACCTTGTAGTTGTCGAACTTCAGAGTTATTTCCTTGAGGCTTTCGGTAATGCCCGCTTCAGGAGAAACGGTGTAGCTCTGCTCGGGAGCGGGCGCTTCCATTATATATATGCAGATTTTGCCACCGAGCGGATTACCCTTGGTGTCGGTATACGTTCCTTGCGGTATTGAAAGGTGATAGTTGCCCGGGGTGAGATAGCCGTCGATGTTGAATACATATACGAAGTCGGTGGTATTGGCCAGCACATCGCGGTACAGGTTCATTCCGTCGTCGGTTGCTTTGCGTGAGAACACAACGCCTTCGCTGTTGCCAAGCACGATGGGTTGGTCGCATTCGGGGTTTTCAACATACGACCCCTTCATTGAGATGGCTATGCGTCCGAGGCCGAGCGGCGCCTTGTCGCGGTCAAGCAGGCCCTGTTCCGGAAAGAGAGAGAGAAGGTTCTCGTTGAAGTCGATGATATTGGGTTGGGGTGGTGTGGGTTGCTCGGGCAGAGACGACATGCTGAACTCTATTCGTTCAACGTTGTCGTTGTTGAATCCGGTTTTATCTCCGTCTTTTGTAAAAACGGTAAAACTCTGGGCATTTATCGACAGTGCTGTAAGCGCAGCTATGGCTGTAGTTGTAAAAGTGCGTCTCATTTGATGAAGATTTTGAATGATTTACCGTCAGATGTGGATACTATGTATACTCCTTTGGAGATTCCGGACAGCGACAACGAGGCTATCCCTTCGGTGTTGGCGTTTGTGGCGGCTATGGTGCGGCCCTGAATGTCGGAAAGTGTGATGTGTATCAGTGGCGTTACACCTTCGAGTGTCATATTGTGGTCTGTTATTGTTATGCGCCATTCATCGGCTTGTACAAGCGGAAGGGCTGCCATGTTTTCGAAAGTGAATTTTTCTACTTCAGCCAGTTTGTGGTCATCGCTCAGCTGTGATGCTTCTACGTGAAGGTTTTCGCCCTCGAATGTTACTACCGGCGTGTCTTCCAGAACATAGCTTATTCTTGATCCGCCATGCATGTGTACTATAAGACACTCTTTGGAGTCCTCTGCAATAGCCAGAGGAACAGCGCATAGAGCAACGGAAGATACGATTGCAGCTCTTTTGAACATGTGCGCTACTGTTTTTTTTACATTTAACATAAATCGATGAGATTAATGGAATTAGGCGTGAGCCGGATGGCTGAACGCCAGAAATTGGAAATGAGGAATTGTTTTTTATTCTGCAAGCAGAGATTAGGTAATTGATTTGAATTCTATATGGAATGATTACGACTGGGTGCAGTTTTTTATCCCGGCTTGTTTTATGGTTTGCAACAGGTGGCATCTTGCCATGTCTGTCGCTAAAACAAGTATCTCTTGCCAAGAGATAATTAACTGCACTTGCAAATTTACAAAAATAAATTAAATATCAAAAAAAATAACAGTGTTTTTTTGCTCGCTTTTGTCGACAATAGCTGGAAAATATCACGCCAATTGAGTAATGGCGGGTCATACCGCATTAGATTTCAGTGTTTTGTGAAATTTTAATTATCTCTTGGCAAGAGATGATTAAAAAAAAGAATGAGAATGCGGCATCTTGTCGGATGTCGTACAAAGCTAAACCGAAGTTCCCGGAAAGCTATTCCAAGGAACTTCGGCTATATTATATTTATGTGTGTTTAATACCCTTTTCGGTATTTGCCTTCATCGGCATCTTCCAGAATACTGAGATAGGAATTGTAGCGCGATTGGGCGATGCGTTGTTCCTCCAGTGCCTGTAGAACAGCGCATCCAGGCTCATGTGTATGGGTGCAGTTTCCGAAACGGCATTCTTTGCCTGTTTCGAATATTTCGGGAAAGAAGTGCGCCACTTCATTTCTGTCGAAATCAACTGTTCCGAAACCACGCACTCCGGGAGTGTCGATAATTGAGCCGCCGCCGGGAAGTTTAAACAGCTCGGAGAAGGTGGTGGTATGCATCCCGGTGTCGTGGACGCTTGAAATTTCAGCCGTGCGAAGGTCGATTCCCGGAATAAGATCGTTGATTATGGTGCTTTTCCCTACTCCCGAGTTGCCGGAAAGCAGGGTGGTGCGGTTGTGAAGGCATTCGCGCAGAGTATCGATGCCGGCTCCCGTGCGGGCCGATACTTCTATTACTTTGTAGCCGATTGAGCGGTATAGATAACAGAACGCATCGAGGTATTCCCGGTCGTCTGCATCGGTGAGGAGGTCGGTTTTGTTCACGCATATCACTGCATCGATGTCGTATGCCCGTGATGTAGCCAGAAAGCGGTCGATAAAGGTGGTTGAGGTTGTGGGGTGGGCGAGAGTCGCTACCAGCATGGCGCAATCGATGTTCGCAGCCAGGATATGGGATTCTTTCGACAGGTTGGATGCCTTTCGGATTATGTAGTTGCGGCGCGGGTGTATGTTTGTGATGTACGCGGTACCGTCGGCGCCGGGGGCGGCAATGTCGACGATGTCGCCTACCGCTACCGGATTAGTGGTGCGGATGCCTTTGATTCTGAAGTTGCCTTTTATCTTGCACGGAATTTCTGTTCCTCCATCGAGAGGCTCGACCATGAAGTGCGAACCGGTGTTGCGTATTACTCGTCCTGTCATTTTTTCGAAATTTGGTCTAAAATTACAACATTTTCGCGATTCGCGTACTGAAATAATGT
>JAIDBM010000102.1 GCA_029056365.1 Muribaculaceae bacterium
CGAAGCGCAGCCGATGCAGGCTTCGGGTTTGGCCGTGCACGCAAAATGGTAGACTCGGTCGTTCACCTTTGGGCTGGAGGAGGAGCACGTCGGTCGGACATGCCACTACGCATAAGTCGCAGCCTTTGCAGCGGTCTTTATCGATCACTACTGCGCCAATTACTTTTGCCATAGATAGGTGGTAAATTTTAGGATAATTATAGATGTTGAATGTATAGCTGGATTTTGTCCGCTTGCAAATTTATAAAAAAAATCATCACTGCAACCTCTTTAACACTTATTTAACATTGAGCTTTCTGAAATGATGTTGTTTAACATAATTTAATCGCAGGTTTTGTGTCTTAGCCAGTGTTATGTTGTATTTTTGCGAATAATCTTAAAACTAAAGAACGCTATGAAAAAACTTCTTGTAACTGTTGTGTTTATTGTTGCCGCGCTCGGGGCAGCGGCCCAGCTGCTTTGGGAAATCAGAAAAGACGGGGCGCTGCCATCGTATCTGTTAGGTACATGTCATTATGTCGATGTGGACTATGTCGACTCTATTCCGGGGCTGGACTACGCATTCGCCGGATGCGACACCCTTTATACCGAAATCGGGCTTCCGGATATATCGGAGGTCCAGTCTGTAATGTCGGATTATGGCATGAAGCTCGGGAAAATACCTCCTTTAGGCACGCAGTTGAGCGAGGCCACGGCTGTGGCGCTCCGTGAATACATAATAAATGTTGAAGGCGGCGATTCATCGCTTATCGACAACGACATCAGGAGGATGAATATGTTTCATTTTATCAAGAAGTACCCTTCGACCAGCGTGTTGTCGTCGGCACAAAACAATGTGCAGGTGGAAATAGCAATGGACTTAGGTCTTGCTCAGATTGCAGCGTTGTGTGGAAAGGTGAATAAGGCTCTTGAGAGCCTTGAATATCAATACGATACTTATTGTAGCTTTATTGCTGAAAATATGGAATTGTATGTCAGGGATATGATCGAAGGCAACTTTGAGGCTGAAAGAATAAGAATTGTCGATAATTATAAGAAGGGAAATCTCGACAAGCTTTATAGCGAAATCGAGCGGTATAAAGGATTGCCCTACATGGAAGACCTTATCAACGTGCGCAACCGTGCCTGGGCCGACACACTGGCACCGTCGCTCGACAGGGGCGGGGTGCTTATTGCTGTTGGTACGGGTCATCTTCCGGGCGACAGCGGTCTGATAGCGCTTTTCCGTGAGCGCGGATTCACAGTCGAGCCGGTAGGTGTGTCGCAGTAGGGCAGAGGCCGGAACGGCACCTAAGCCGCTCGTTGTTCTGACGAAAAACAATCCCTCTCCGACACAAACAGTAATGTTCGGAGAGGGATTGTCTTGCTGTCTTTATAGTATTAAAGTTCGGATTATGCAGTTGGAGTCAGCTGTGGCTTCTCATCTGTCGGAGCCTCTGCGAATCTTCGATATCAAGAAACGCGCGGCAAGGCATCGCTCAGTATTGCATTGGGAGCGATGCCTTGCCGTATGATTGTGTTTTAAAATAGAGGCTCATGATGTTGCACAAAGATTTTATCTCTCCCTGACCGAAAAATGCAGGTCGGGAAGGTGAATTAAAATCTTTTGCAACGGGAGACAAAAGTATGATTGTTTATCCGTCCGTCTTTAACGGAGGAAAGGGTGAGGAGCCGTTCCACAATTTTCAGAAAGCCGACTGCGATGCCGGTCTGTTTCCGAATTGCCGGGATTGTGTAATCACCCTGCCGATTCATGAGCATAGGTAATCGGTGGCGCCTGAATCGGTTTGCGTGGCAAAGGTATAAAAAAAATCGGAATACCTTCGAATTTTCGTCTTGTTAAGATGTGTTAACGAAAAAGCGGCGTGTGAACCCTTATTTATCGGGATGTGAGATTCGGAGTCTGAGGTGTATTTGTTGGATTGGCTATAAGGTTGTTGAAACTTAGGTTATTACGTCTGATGAAGAAATCCTGTGCGATACTCATGGTCGAACTAAAATGCGGGATAGATTGTTAGGAGTACAAAGCGCTGAAATGAAGTGATTGGAAAATATGCTGTAAAACATAAATTCAAGAAACTGAATTTGAGCCTTTAACCTAATATATGTGAATCAATTAAGTAAAAATAAATTAAAAAACATTTTGATATTACCAAAAATGGCAGTATCTTTGTGCCGAATTAATAACGTTATCAACTTTCAAATGAAAAAAACCGTATTAGTAGCGGCAATCGCGCTGGGCGCAATGACCGCATCTGCTCAGGGA
>JAIDBM010000103.1 GCA_029056365.1 Muribaculaceae bacterium
TACGGTCGCCGATGAACGTGTTTGCCTGCACGGTCGATGCCGAAGATGCCAGCAGCGCCAAGCAGAGCGATTTTGACAAAAAGTTCATGGTAATAACAGTAAGTGATGATATAAACTTTGATATAATCTTTTCGGATGCAAAGGTAATAAAAAAGGTCCGCACTTGAAAGTACGAACCTTATTTTGGGTGAATTTTATTCCGAAATGCTGTTATTCGCGGGCGATTCCGTCTTTTTCGGCACGCTGGGTGAGGCGTTTGATGCGCTCCTGGGTGTCGGGATGCGATGAGAACATTTTTTCAACGTAGCTCGACTGTCCGCTTTCGCCGGCGCTGAGTTTTTCGAAGGCTTTTACCATGCCCCACGGATTTTTGCCGTGCGATTTCAGGAATTCGTATCCGAAATCGTCGGCTTCCTTTTCCTGCTTTTGTGAGAATTTGGCTCCTACGAGCGATTGGCCGAGCGCTCCGAGCTGCGAGTCGGTCAGGGCGCCTGCAATGCCTCCGGTGGAGGATATGGCGTCTTTGAGAGCGCCGGTGAGCAGTTCGTTCTTGAATGCTTTTTTAGAGTGGCGTTTTGCAACGTGGCCGATTTCGTGACCGATTACACCGAGCAGTTCGTCATCGCTCATTATGTCCATAAGCGATGAGAATACGCGCACGCTTCCGTCGGGGCATGCGAATGCGTTCACATCGATTACATCGTATACTTTGAAATTCAAAGGTATGCCGTCGGCATTGTCGAGACCGGCAGTCAGACGGCGCAGACGCTGGGTGTAGGGGTCGTCTTCTCCGGGCACCGGATTGTTGGCGTCCATCCAGTCGATCGATTCTTTTACATACGAAGCCATCTGGGCATCGGTGAGAGTGAATGCCTGAACACCTTTGGCAGCGGCATTTACCGCTTTGCCGAGTTTGAACTGGGCCTGAGCCTGCGGACATGTGAATGCTCCGGCCACAAGCACGAGAATTGAAAAGAATAATTTTTTCATAATGTCTGAGATGAATAATCCGGTGCAAAATTACTAATTTTGCCGCGAATAAAATATGCTTTTTATGACTAAAATAAACGGAAAGAATATAATACACTGGATTACAGCAGGATTGTTTGTGTTCCTTTTTATGTTCGCTATAGGCGCCCTGATGTATACGCTTGAGCATACTTTTGTGAACTGTTATGTATGGTTCGCGGTGATGGCGCTTTTGGGCATGGTGAGTTCACTGCCATGCGTGAGATTCTGGCAATGGGTTACCGGAATTTCAGGCAGGTTCTTGTGCTGTGTGTTCCATACATTGTTTTTCACCGTGTTTGTGTCGGGGATGTTGCTGGGGTTGAATTTTGTGCTTGCCGATACGGAGTGTCTGCCTGTGGTGGAGGCTGAAGTGGCGGCCAAATACAGCGAGACTCGTTATCGCAGCCGCCGGGTCGGACGCAACCGCTATGTAAAGGGCGAGCCGTATAAGGTGTATAAGGTGGAGTTTGTGCTTGATGACGGACGCAGCAAAAAATTCCAGGTTCCGCTCAGCCGTTATAACCGCTTGCGTCAGGGAAGCGTTGCCGAACTCCATATGGGAGGCGGTGCGTTGGGAATTCCTATAATAGCGTTGTAAGCTCCATAATATTGTGGAAGTGTCTCCCTCCCTTTCGGGAAAGGACTATATTGCAGACGGCGTCCGCACGGTGTGTTACCGGTGCGGACGCCGTCTGTGATATTGCCTGATGGCTTGTCAGATGGTATCGGCAGGTTTGGCTTCATGAGTCGGTTCTTCCGACAGGAAGCGGGCCGATGTACGGTTGTTTTCTTTATCGTAGCTCACTTCGATTACATTTCCGGGCATTACAGAGGCCGTGATAAGAAGTTCGGCAAGCTCGTCTTCGAGATATTTCTGAATGGCACGCTTCAGCGGGCGGGCGCCGAACTGTATGTCGTAGCCTTTTTCAGCGATGAAATCCTTGGCCTCGCCTGTGAGGCGGAGTTCGTAGCCGAGGTCTTTGAGGCGTTTTGTGAACCCGGCCAGTTCTATGTCGATGATTTTGAAAATGGCATCGCGGTCGAGCTGGTCGAACATCACAATGTCGTCGATACGGTTGAGGAATTCCGGCGAGAAGGCTTTATGGAGAGCTTTTTGAAGCACGCCATGGGTAAAGTCTTTGTTGATTTCGCGTGTGGCGAAACCTACACCGCTGCCGAAGTCCTTGAGCTGCCGGGTGCCTATGTTTGAAGTCATGATTATTATGGTGTTCTTGAAATCGATACGGCGTCCGAGACTGTCGGTCAGCCGGCCTTCGTCCATAACCTGCAGCAGGAGGTTGAACACATCGGGGTGAGCTTTCTCGATTTCATCGAGCAATACCACCGAATACGGATGTCGGCGGACTTTTTCGGTGAGCTGTCCGCCTTCTTCGTAGCCGACGTATCCGGGAGGGGCTCCAACCAGTCGCGACACGGTGAATTTTTCCATATATTCGCTCATGTCGATGCGAATGAGCGTGTCGGCGGAATCGAACAGGTATTCGGCGAGTTTTTTCG
>JAIDBM010000104.1 GCA_029056365.1 Muribaculaceae bacterium
CGTTTGCGGGCAAAAAATATGCGGCTTTTGATTGTTCAGAGCGGAAGTCCTATTTTTTCGGCTATTTCCTGATATTTGTATCCGGCCAGATGCATGGTGAAGGGAACGCGATACTCTTCTTCGAAAGAATTCACAAGGGCGTTTATCTCTTTTACAGTCATGGAGCCTTCGGGTGTCGAGACTCCGCTGTCCTGAGGCAGATTCAGCAGGTACATGTCTTCGCTTCTGTCAACGACCACCGAGGCTCTTGACGCTTTCCTGTATCCGTTGATGAATATGTTGCGCATGATTGTCAGCACCCATCCCTTGAAGTTGACATTATCGGTGTATTTGTCTTCGTTGTCGAGCACTTTCAACATCGTGTCTTGCATCAGGTCATAGGCGTCATCGCGGTTTGAAGTGAGTATGTAGGCGAAATTCAGCATGTTGCTCTGCAGCTCTATGAGTTTGGATTGAAAACGTTCGTTTGCCATATTCTTGAAGATAAAGGTTGAACATAGGTTTTACGTATATATAAACAAAAAGTTAGTCCGCCGGGGTCGGCGGACTAACTTTTTTTAGGCTTTATTCAGAAAGTGGATGTGTTATTTCACTTTTACCACAAGATAGGGCGAGAGGCTCCAGAAACGGGCGGGGTCGGTGATGTTGAGGGTCCACATTTCATCGGCACCGCGTGTTATCGCATATGAGCCGTTGGGCACCGGTGTCATAATTTCTACTTTTTTCTTTGTGCGCAGAGGCAGAGTGGTTAGGTGGCGTTTGTCGGCTGTGGTAAAGAAGTTTTTGTCGTAGTCGCCGAGAAGCACTTTCTTTTTGTGTATGATTCCGTGTTCCTTGAGTTCCTTGTCGGTTGCAATGACGAAATAGACTGTGTTCATCTCGTTTGTCATGTCAACGTTTTTAGCCTGGGTTTCTTCGAGTTCCGAACTTACATTCGAAACCGTAGTGGCGAGAGAGTCGTTTACGGTGGTAAGCTGGGTGACCTGTGTCTTTGCCTCTGCGAGGTTATTGGTGAGGCTGGTTATCTGCACACTCTGGTCGTCGATCTGTTTGCGCAGGGCGGCGATAGTGGAGCGGAGTTTTTCGTTCGAGGTGTTCGACTTCTCAAGCTTGGCCTCAAGTTCGGCGAGACGTTCGCGCCGCTGCTGAAGAGCCTGCTGTATGGCTGCGATGTCGTTCTGTACCTGCTGTCGCCGGTCGGGGGTTTCCGACATTCCGTTTGAGGCCGAGAGTACATTCTCAAGGCGTTTCACTTCCTGAACATCAGTGGTGATGTCACCCAGAAGTTCCAGTAACTCGTCGCGTTCGGCCACGGCCTGTACAAGTTCTTCCTTTGTGGCATCGTGGAGTTTCTGCTGTTGTTCCTGCGCTGGTTTTTCATTCGACTGGCAAGCGCTGAGTGCCAGAAGGCCGATTGCGGCCACAGTTGCGAGCTGTTTCATGTAGTTGAAGCGTTGAATTTTAGCAAATGAAGGTCGGATTTTATTCCGGCTCCCGGTGTTGATTGTTATCGCGGTACTTGTTGCGGTGTTCCTTTGCAGGCGCTTTTTCCTGACCGCTTACAATGATAACAATTTCTCCTCTCGCCTGGTTCATTAGAAAATGGTCGCGGAGTTCACCGAGGGTACCCCTGTGGTGGGTTTCGTGCATTTTTGAGATTTCTCTGGCTACAGAGGCCTGACGTGATTCGCCACACGCTTCCGCCAGCTGGCTCAGAGTTTTGGCTACTCTGAGCGGAGACTCGTATATGATGAAGGTAAGCGGCTGGGAGGCCAGTTCGGCCATACGCGAGGCACGGCCTTTTTTTACGGGAAGAAAGCCTTCGAATATAAATCTGTCGCAAGGCAGTCCGCTGCTTACAAGGGCCGGAACGAATGCCGTAGGGCCGGGCAGAGTCTCCACATCCACCCCCCGCCGTCTGGCTTCGCGCGAGAGCATGAATCCGGGGTCGGAAATACCCGGGGTGCCGGCATCGCTGACGAGAGCGATAGTCTCGCCGGCTTCTATGCGGTCGAGTATTTTCCCGGCTTCGGAGTGTTCGTTGTATTTATGATGGCTCTGCATGGGAGCGGATATGCCGAATTTCTGCATGAGCGGGGCGCTTGTGCGGGTGTCTTCGGCCAGAATGAGCGAGGCCTGCCGGAGCACTTCCACGGCTCTCGGAGTCATGTCGGCCATGTTTCCCACCGGAGTGGGCACTATGTATAGTTT
>JAIDBM010000105.1 GCA_029056365.1 Muribaculaceae bacterium
GCGGAGAACGGCGGTAGTGGCATATACATCCATCAGGTTGATGTCGGCGGTGGTAACAGGGTCGGCGCTGACCACGAAAGTCAGAGTCTTCACGCTGCTTTTGCCCAGGGCATCGGTGGCGGTGATGCGGATGCCGTATTCACCGTCGGGGAGGCTGTTGGTGAAAATCTCCTCGAAATTGATTTTCATGTTGGAGATGTCCTGTTCGCTGTCGTAGTTGTACACATTGGTGATTCCGCCGGCAACCACTGCATCGCGAACGGCGTCGTCATAGTTCATAAGGTCGAAGTCGCTGCCGTCGAGTCCGAGCTTCTGCTGGAGAATTTCGCCATCGAGTATCACAGCGCTCAGGGCGGTGGCGCCGGAGATGTACACCGACTTTCGGCCGAACTCACCCGACTTGCCGCGCACCGGCTGGTCGATGTCGAAGTTATAGCCTTTGATGTCGGGGGCAACAGTAATCAGAATGGTGTCCTCCACCACAACCTCGCTTTCATCCACCACAATAGTGAGGTATGCGCCGCCGAGCTCATCGTTCTCGCCGGTATAGCGTACGGTGAGGCGGTATTCGGTCGACGGTTTCACATTCTCGATGGTGGCGCTGCGGGTATAGTCCTCGCCGGTGCTGAGTTTGCCCGAGAGGGTATACTTGAGAGTGGTCTCGCCTTCGGGCATTATGAAGTAGCCCTTGCGCTCGTCTTTGCCTTCGAATGTGAGTTCGCCGGCGGTGGTGGCTGCTGTGAGGGTATAGTCGCTGATTACTTCGTCGGCGCTTTCCTCGTATACCACCGACACGATGGTGTTCTGAATCTTGCAGTTGAGGTCCACTGTGGTGGTCTCGCCCTTGCGCACGTCGAATTCCTCGACGCCTTCAAACCAGCGGTCTTCCCAGGATGCCGCGCTTTTGGTACCGGCCCATGCCTCGGCCTTGTAGTGTCCGCTGTAGAGGTCGATGCCTCCGGCGGGTATTTCGGACAGGCCGTGGTATTCGCGCACCACACCTTTATCGTTGCTGAGCCATACGGTGCAGCTTTCGGCGAGTTCGTCTTCCGACTGAGCGCGCGACACTACGGTGACATCGCTGTTGAGCGTGGCCGAAATCTTCACATGGCCTTCACCCTCGACTGCGAGCTGCTCTTCGCTGCAGGCGCTGAGTCCGCCCAGGACCAGAGCCGCCGCTGCTATCTTGTATATTGTCTTGTTCATTGTTCTGGAGCTACGAATGTGAGGGTTCTTACTAATGTGTTCTTACTGTCGCTGACGGTCAGGGTAAAGGTGTGGGTTCCCGGGAAGTTCGGCAGCAGAGGAACGAATGTGGAGATGTCGAAGGGGATGGAGTTCTGGCCTATTACATCGTTGCCGATGGGGAAGTTGAGGGTGGTGAAGGAGTCGGCGTCGGCACCGGGTTCGGCGAGGTCGAAGTGGAACGGCAGCATGGCACCTACTTCTTCGCGGAAGCCGTCGTGAGTGGTGGTTATGTCCACTATCACGTGGGTGAGGCCTTCCGTCGACTCGATATTGATTACACAATTGGAAATATCGCAGCTGTTTGGACCTGTATAGTCATCGTCTTCTACAAACTTCACATCATCGGACTTGATGCTTACAGTCTGCACCTCGCCGGGAGTGGGGGGAGTCGGAGGAGTGGGGTCGTCGTCATCGCCAGGTTTGATGGGGTCTTCGCCGGGGCGGGTGGGGTTGGCGATGATGTCTTCCTCGTCGTCGACGCTGCCGCTTACGTTCTCGTCAACCACAGTGAGGTCGATGGTCACGCCGTTGCCGATTTCAATCTGTCCGGTTTCGTCAGGCATGGTGG
>JAIDBM010000106.1 GCA_029056365.1 Muribaculaceae bacterium
CCCCCTGTGTGGCACGGCCCATTACCCGAATGTCGCTTACATGGAAGCGGAGAGTTATTCCCGAACGGTTGATTATAACAAGGTCGTTTTCATCATTAACACTTTCAAAGGCCACAAGTTTGCCGGTCTTGTCGGTAATGTTCATGGTCTTGACTCCTTTTCCGCCACGGTTGGTAACGCGATAGCCTTCAAGATCGCTCCGCTTTCCGAATCCGTTTTCGGAAATAGCCATAACGGTATTGGCGCTTTCCGGCTCCATGGCTATAAGGCCAACCACCTGGTCCTGACCGTCATCGTCGAGACGCATGCCGCGTACACCGGTGCTTACACGGCCCATCGAACGGAGTTTGTTTTCCGGGAATCTGATTGCGCGTCCGTTGCGGTTGGCCAGCAACAGTTCGCTGTTGCCGTCGGTGAGTTCAACACCCACCAGCGAGTCGCCTTCCCTGATTATAATAGCTTTCTTGCCCTTTGCAAGCACGCGTGCGTATTCACTCAGGAGAGTTTTCTTTACAATGCCGTTCTTGGTTGCGAATATAAGGTAGTGCGAATCGGTGAACTCCTTGTCGTCGAGTTGCTTGCAACGGATATATGCACGCACCTGGTCGCCGGGTTCGATATTAAGGAGGTTCTGCAGTGCCCTGCCCTTGGTGTTCTTGGCGCCTTCGGGAAGCTCGTACACCTTCATCTTGTACACCAGACCACGGTCGGTGAAGAAGAGCATTGTATTGTGCATCGATGCCGGATATATGTGCTCGATAAAGTCGGTGTCGCGGGTGTCGCTTCCTTTCGCTCCAACACCGCCCCGGTTCTGGGCGCGGAATTCGCTCAGAGCGGTACGCTTAATATACCCGAGATGCGAGATGGTTATAATCATCTCGTCGTCGGCATAAAAGTCTTCGGCATTGAAATCGCCGGCGGTATAGTCGATGTCTGTGCGGCGACCGTCGCCGAATTTGTCGCGCAGCTCAATGAGTTCCGATTTGATGAGTTCGCGACACACATGGTCATCGGTGAGTATAAGTTCAAGTTCGGCTATCTTGGCATGAATGTCGTCGATGTCGCGCTGCAGGTCGTCGATAAGCAGATGTGTCAGCGCGCGCAGTCGCATGTCGATGATGGCCTGGGTCTGTATCTCGTCGAGACCGAAGCGCTCACCGAGGCGTGTCTTTGCTTCATCGGGAGTGTCGCTGCCGCGGATTATGGCTATTACCTCGTCGATGTTCTGCACGGCAACCATCAGTCCTTCAAGAATATGGGCGCGTTCGCGTGCCTTGCGGAGTTCGAACGACGTACGGCGTATGACCACATCATGACGATGGTCGATGAAGGCCTGCAGAAGTTCTTTCAGATTGAGTGTGCGCGGACGTCCGTTCACAAGCGCCACATTGTTGACGCTGAACGACGCCTGCATCTGTGTCATCTTGTAGAGCTTGTTGAGCACTACGTTCGAGTTCGCGTCGGAACGGAGCTGTATTACAATACGCATGCCCCGGTAATCGCTCTCGTCGTTTATGTTTGCGATACCCTCGAGTTTCTTGTCGTTTACAAGGTCGGCTATATATTTAATGAGTTCGGCCTTGTTTACTCCGTAAGGGATTTCGGTGACGATTATCGATTCGTGATTGGCTTCGGCCTCTATTGTGGCTTTGGCCCGGATGACGATGCGTCCGCGTCCGGTATTGTAGGCGTCCTTCACACCGTTGTAGCCATAAATCGTTCCGCCGGTAGGGAAATCCGGAGCCGGAATGATTTTCATCAGTTCGTCGATTGTAATCTCGGAATTGTCGATGAGGGCCACCGATGCGTTGAGAGTCTCGGTAAGGTTATGTGGCGGCATATTTGTAGCCATGCCTACCGCTATACCCGAGGCACCGTTCACGAGCAGATTCGGGAAACGTGTAGGAAGCACCACCGGCTCGCGGCGGCTGTTGTCGTAGTTGGGTTGGAAATCGACTGTATCCGACTCGATGTCGCGCAGCATTTCCTCACCCATCTTCGACAGGCGCACCTCGGTGTAACGCATTGCAGCGGGGGGGTCGCCATCGACCGAGCCGAAGTTGCCGTGACCATCAACAAGGGTATATCGCAACGACCAGTCCTGTGCCATACGCACAACTGTGCCGTAGATTGAGGAGTCGCCGTGCGGATGGTACTTACCCATGACTTCGCCGACACAGTTTGCCGACTTTTTGTGAGGCCTGTCACTGCGGTTGCCCATCTCGTTCATTCCGAAGAGCACACGGCGGTGCACGGGCTTCATACCGTCGCGCACATCAGGCAGAGCACGCGACACAATCACCGACATCGAATAATCGATGTAGGCCGATTTCATCTCGTTCTCAATATTGATCTTAAATATTCGATCTTCTTCCAGCATGTATTTTATTGTTTATTAAACGGTTGAACCGCCACGAAATATAACATGACGGATTCGCGGCTAAATTTCATACAAAGTTACAAAAAAATCCCGAAACAAGTGCACTCTTTGAACAATCAATTGAGTTTTTAATTTTTTAATAATATAGAGCATAAAGCTTTTGGATTATTTCGCTAACTTTGGCATCAGTATTGCTGTATTGCACTACCGAACACACATTTGCATAATATGGAAAATAAATTCTCCGAAAATATCCAGCGGCTGCTTGAAACCAGCCGTCGCGAGGCGCTCAGGCACAACAGCCGCGAGATTACGCCCGCACATCTGCTGATGGCTCTGCTGCACGATCTGTCGTTGCCGGCGGTCAAGCTCATGGAGCAGCTGGCCGACGGCGTGTCGGTGTACGAACTGCGGCAGCAGCTCGACGATTATCTTTTCAAAAACGGAAACGCCGACGGCACTACCGAACTTGCGGTAACAGACCTCACCAACCGTGTTATAAAACTGAGTTTGCTTGAAGGACGGCTGCTCAAGGCGTCTGTAATCGATGTCGAGCACGTGATGCTGGCACTCTTCCGAAATTATGAAGTACAGAATATGGAATTTATCAAACCCTTCATAGAGGCCGGAATCGACTACGACCGCCTCTACGCTCATATGGCCGGGAGCAACCGTCCGCGGGCTGGCGCCGCTTTCACCGAAGGCGACGATGATGAAGCCGACGGACAAGGCAACCCGTGGTCAGGCTCCGGCGCCCAGGGCGATTCGGCCCAGTCTGGCGCATCGTCCGCATCCGACCGCAAGAAAGGTCGTCGCGGCGACAAATCGTCGGGCACTCCGGTACTCGACAAATTCGGCCACGACATGACGCGTGCCGCCGAAGAAGGCATGCTCGACCCTGTGGTAGGCCGGGAAACCGAAATCGAGCGTCTGGCACAGGTGCTGAGCCGCCGCAAGAAAAACAATCCGGTGCTGATAGGCGAACCCGGAGTTGGCAAAAGCGCTATCGTGGAAGGTCTCGCGCTCAGAATAGTGCAGAGAAAAGTATCGCGTATACTTTTCGACAAGCGTGTGGTTTCGCGTGATATGGCCGGCAGCGTGGCCGGCACCAAATACAGAGG
>JAIDBM010000107.1 GCA_029056365.1 Muribaculaceae bacterium
CGTCGCATGCCAGCCCCGGCCCCTCGAAATACGGGTTGGACCTGAAACAATGCAGACGGGCGAACTTGGTAGGTTCCAGGTCAATCGTAAGCGAACACGTCGGCTTGAGACTGAACACAGAATTCTTTTTAAACGCTATATACTGTATCGAAGCTTCTTCAAGCAGAGGCAAATCGGGATGATTGAATTCGCCACACAGCACCTGTATGCCAGGCTCAATCACTCCGGCATATCGGGTGGTCCAGTCGGAATGCTTGTCGGGACGAGTGGCAAAACAGATATACAGAAAGTAATTCGAGTCATTTACGATATATGCGTCAATCTCGCCCTGCGACAATTGTCTGATATTGCGCGGTTCGAAGGCAAGCACAATATTGAGTTTTTCGCCGGCCGGAGTCTCGACATATGGCAATTCCGGCTCCGGATCAGCAGCTTTTGTCGGCTTCGGCGCCTGTGCCGCCACTACGACTTCCGGCTTGCGGAACGTGTGTCCCGATGCCACCGGAACACATTCCTTCAAAAGAACCGGAGTTTCGAATCCGTCTTCATCAACATATGCCATCTGGCCTTCTATACGCACCAGTTTACCGCCTCCGACACTATTGAGGAAGCGTACGGTATCTCCTATTTTTGCTTGCATATCTATATTTTTTTACAAATGCAAAATTACTATAAAGCGGCGATAATTCATGCATATATCACGATTTTTTACTAAATTTGTAGATTATTCAACATAATCTTCCTGCACGGAGGTTACTCAAACGTATTCCACATGAACAATCCGCACAACAACCTCGTGACCCTGACTGTAAACAAAAGCTACGGCGACAATGAAGATTTTTTTCGGCTTATGCTTCCCGGTGGCCGGGAGATAACATTGAAGAAGCTTGGTTTTCAGCGCTCACAGCCTTTGCCCGATACACTGGTATGTCAGGAGAAAAAAGGCCTCAACGGCGAATCGTACTATATACACAATGTTGCCGGATATGTGAGAGACTTCTATCTTGCCGGATTCCGCAAGGGCGAAGATTTTGAATTCAGAGTGAACCGGGTTCCCGACAATCCCGGTGAACCATATGTGCTCAGCGACCAGTACGGCATACAGTTCCGTCTATACGACCGCAACACCAAACTTGTTGCCGGACAAAGCGTACATTGCACATTCACCAAGCTTGAATCGAATATCTTTTCATTAAAACTCAGCGACCGGGGTGTGGCGCTTCCGCTTATCAGCGACACCGAAGCCCTGCAGGCCATAGGACTCAGGCACAGTTCGGTGCTCAGGCATCTGTTCTCGACCCTGCCGTTCCTCGATCAGGCCCGCGAGGAACTCGCCGCAGCCAGAGCGAGCTGGGTACTGACCACCTTACGCGCAATAAAAGCCAACATCTCGGAGTGTTTTGTCGGACTCGACATACGCCGACGCCACAGAGTAATATCCCATACACTTGATTTCACATGCCGCATGGGGCTGTACCTGCTCGAAGGCTCGCCGTTTTTGCGTGGCACATCGCCGCAGCGCCGACATGAACTGCAGCATGAACTTACCTCAATAATCGAGGCTATGGCGCCCTATCAGCAGGCGACAGATATAATTAAAAACAGACGTGAAGGCAACTTTATCAACGGACTTCTCGACAAACTGAAAGAATCAGGATTCCTGTATCACCCGACTCTGCAGTTCACCATACTGATGCTTATATTCCGGCAACAACCCAGGCGTGTGGGCGAGATGTTCGGCCGTATTTACGATGCAATCGTGCAGTGGAATCTCCCTACGTGGACCAATGAACCTTTCCGCAGCGCTTTCATTGAACAGTTCGAATTGTATATCCGCGAAATGCGCAGGGCCATCGACCTGTGTCCGCAAGCCGATACATCCTACGACAAACTCCGCATCGAAAGCACACTCAAGGCTCTGGCACTGCAACTATGTATTGCCGATCCGGCGTCATTTCCCCATTACAACCGCAACCGTTCGCTATTCTACAGATACATATCGCTTCTGCGCCCGGCAAACAGCGACATTCTGTTAAACAAAGCGTTCCGGGCCCTGAACGGCGACTATTGCGCCACCGACATAAACTACAACCAGATCAAGGAGCCTATTTTACTGATGACATCGGCCTCATACGACACTCCTCCCGCCGCTGTCACGCCTATACTGAAGCGATATGTCGGTGCAGCCGCCGATATCCTGCTGCTCGGTTCAACAATCAGCATAGTGGCCCATAAGGAGCAGAACAATTGTCCGAACCTTCTGCCTACCGGTATGGTCGACTGGCTTTCTCCTGAAATCCGGCTCAGTGGCATACGGCGTTTCACCGCATCGACCATAAAGAAAATAAACAGCCATCGTGATTTCTGGGACAATGTAATACATGGACTCACATTTGTGGCTGATTCAAAAATCCATGAGGAAAAAGAAATCATACGCACACTGCCGTCGGTAGGCGATGAGGTACTGATTGTAATCGACAGTGTCGACCCTGACATTACCGGCAACAACCCGCGTTTCAACTGCCATATCGACGACGAACGTTTTTATGGCAATGGATTCTTTATGCGCAACACTCTGGTGGGATACCATCTGAAAAGCGTGGAGCGAATTGCCTACACCCGACGCGACGGCGAGCCGATACACCTGGTGGCAAGCATCATAGCCCAGCATGACGATGAATTCGAATTTTCTCTTCAGGATGAAGTTCACCGCTGGATCGACAACAACCTGTGGGTGGGACAGGAACTGAATGCCGTAATAGCCAGTTTCATTCCTGCCACTGAAGATTACAGTGCCATCAGCGAACTTGGCATAGGTATGCTTCTGCATGCATCCGATGATTTGCCCGCCGATGTCACACTTGGTCCACAGACTATTGTAAGAGTGATGATTACACAGACCTCCGACCACGACCGGATCAGGGGACAGATAATCGGACTGGCCTCTCAGGGAGTACATGTTGTGAAGCACCGGGCCTTAAGCACTCTGCTTCACAACCTGGAGTACAAGGACGACCTGGACGACACATCGACCGTAGAAGACGAAAGCGAAAGCCTCAGCCGCGACAACATACGCGAAATCGTGGAACTCTACCGCATGAAAGCCGTGGGGTGCGATGATGTAATGACCGCATACGACAATCTTAATTTCGGACGCGTGCTTGCAAGTATAATCG
>JAIDBM010000108.1 GCA_029056365.1 Muribaculaceae bacterium
GATCAGGTTCGAAGGGTATGTTCTCAGCTCCGCCCTTTGGCGGCGCACCCCTAATTGTGTGCAAAGTTACGAAAAAAAGTGAAATAAAGGCACATGTCGCTTTTAATTGTGTTTTTTTGCAAATCGGAGCAGGCCGAATGTCAAAAAAGTGTATGTTTGGCGTGATAGTGTTCTTTTGTAATAAAATTAGCAAAGTCGGGTTGGTGAAAATATGCTTATTTTGCCATCGGAAAAGTGACAGTATTAAAAAGTGACAGTATTAACAGGTGAAATCTTTAGTACTGTTGAAAAGGATAGAAATTACAATTATTATCATGAAATTCATCGATTTATGCAGGGTTTTCATGTTTGTGGCACTGTTCGGCGGCGCAATCGGCGCGGCAGAGGCCCAGCGATATGAGAACCGCGTGCTCTGGGAGGGATCCCGGACACAGGCCGAGTGGGCTTCGCCGGCATTCTTTCACAAATGTCAGTTCAGCGACCTTGCTCCTGGCGACGAACTTGTTTTCAAGTTCAGCAACAATAACAATGGCCAGATTCAGCTTGCCGTAACCGGCTATGACAGCGGATTCGACAAAACGAACACTCTGTTTCTGCTTGGTACGCTCGACTCCGATGACTGGCGCGACCTTTACAGCGGTGGTGAGAACTTCAGCGAATGGTCGGTGGCCATGCCTGCGGCCATGACAAGCCAGCTTAACAAAGGAAACTTCCTCGCGGTGGCCGGACATGACTTCACTTTCACCGAGATAAGCGTTCGCCATAATCTCGACTATGAGGCCCCGGATCCGGAAGACCCCGCGAATTACAAGACAGGACGTCATTTTTTCAAACCGGGAGAATTGCCCTTTGAAGGCGGCCACGACTTCGGCACCGGCTGGGAGAACAAGCTTGTGTTTCATCCGGGGGTGTTTTCCGGACTCGACAGCGAGAAAGGTTATTGGCTGAAGGTGCAGGGCAACGGAAGCATACAGTTCGGACTCGGTTATTGGGAGGATTGCGCCGAAAGCGCCTTTGATGCATCGGAAGCCCTGACCTTTGACGGTTCGGCTGAGTTGCCGTTGTCGAACACCATACTTTCCAAAATACAAAACGGATGGTGCGTGCAGTTCAATGGCGAGAACTCCTCGGTAAGCCGGATTGAACTCGTCGAGGGCAAGAAGGTGGTGGAACCTGATTTTTCCACAGCCGGTTTCCATGTCAGCGGCACAAAGGTGCTCGATGCCTACGACAACGAGTTCGTGATGCGTGGCGTGAACTATTCATGGGCCTGGCAGGGCAACGAAGGAGTGATAGACGAAGCCGCCCGGGCCGGATTCAATACCGTGCGCATTCAGGTGGGCAGCGGAAACAAGTGGAGCTATGGCAGTGCGGCGGCTCTCGAAGGCCTAATAAAACGATGTGAACGTGCCGGCGTAGTGTGCATGTTCAATGTGCAGGATTACACCGACAGCAGCGATCCGGACGACCTCCGCAAGGCTGTCGACTATTGGTGCAAGTCTGATATTGTGGCTGTGATGAACCGTCATATCGGCTCCACGATACTGAACATAAACAACGAGTGGCCCGCGGTGACGGACCAGGAGCTTTGGCGTGATGGTTACCTTGAAGCGCTGCCGCGAATCAGAGAGGCCGGTTACCGTGGCATGATGGTTGTGGATTGCGGCGGCTGGGGTCAGGACGCCTGGTGCAGCCGCTATGCGGCCGAAGTGTTCGAGTCCGATCCGCTGGCCAACACCATTTTCTCGATTCATATGTATCAGACAGCCGGACATCAGGCATATTATAAGTACAATCTCGACAATTTCCGTAATCAGGACCTTGCCATAATGATCGGCGAGATAGCCTTCGAGCATAAGGCCGGCGACTACAGCGCCTATCCCTCGGGTGGTCCTGTGGCATGGCGCGAGATTCTGCAATACTGCTACGAGAACAATGTAGGATGGATTGCATGGTCGTGGACCGGAAACGGCGGCGGCGCAGAGACGTGCGACATATATGGCAACGGCGGCATACAGGAGAATGGCAAGTGCCTCATGTACGGCAGATACGGCATGAAGGAAACTTCCGCACCGTGTCAGGTGTTTTCCGACGAGCCTCTCCAGGGAGAATCTTACCGCTATCCTGTGGATATGCCCGGTTTCTCGGTGGAGAACCCTGAATGCGAGTATCCTTATCCGGGAAGAGATTATGCCGATGACGACCGCGAATCGGATCAGTTCAACCAGTCTCTGCCATATTCTCTTTCAAATCAAAGAAGCTGCTTCTGGATCAAGAGTGCCGTGTTCGAGTCGGCCCGTCAGGGCGACCGCCTTGAGATAACTCTGCGGCACGACCGTTCCGACAGCGATGTGCTCATCGGTTATTTCGGATATTTCGGCGACACCGAATGGCATACCGTACACAATATGACCGGCAGCGATGAGGAACGTGTGGAAATTCCTTTGTTCCCGCAACAGAACGGACGCAGGACTGTTACAAGCAATTATGTCGACAATAACCCGGAGCTGGCCAGCCATCTGAAATATACCGGCATGTTTGTGCGCGGAAGCGGATTCACCGTGCTCGGTGCGGCGGTAAAGGGTAACGGCGACGATGTGATTACTTCGGTGGGAGATAATATTATGCCTGCCGACGGTGCGCCGGAAGATATTTACACCGTTACCGGTGTGAAGGTGTCGTCAATGACGTCCGGCGGAGTATACATAGTACGCAAAGGAAGCGATGTGCGCAAGGTAGTGCGCTGAAACATATACAGGCAATGGGAGCGGCAGGCCACGGTTTTGCGTGGCCTGCCGCTCTGCTTTGTAAGGAAGTCGAATCGGCTCTAATCACGACTTTATGGTAAAAAAGTTTCAAAAGCCGTGCAAAATGTTCCTTCGGATGCCTTTGCATTTGTTTGGAACATTATTGCTTGTGCACGGTAGCAGATGCGATTAATTTTGCTGTTGTAAATTTTTGAATAATCATGAAGAACTCAATCAGACTACTGTTTTTTGCAACAGTCGCATCAGGCCTGCCGACCCTGTGCTCATGCGGCGGAAGGGAAAAGAACCTTGATATCGTGTCGGACAGTATCGGTTGCGAGATTCTGTATGCCGATCCCACAATCTATTCTGAAAATGGCAAATACTATCTCGCCGGAACCCGGAGCGGTGAGCCGATGGGTTTCGCATTGCTGGAGTCGGACGACCTCCGTACGTGGAAGGCTGTCACCCCCGACTCAATGATGCTGCGTGCCGGACAGAACACCTTTGGCTTGAAAGGCTTCTGGGCGCCCCAGATTATAAAGACCGACAACGGATATTGGCTCAGCTACACAGCCAACGAGCAGACCGTGCTGGCCGCCGCCGACTCATTCCCGGCCTTGTTCAGCCAGACCGATATAAAACCTATTGACGGAACGGAGAAGAACATCGATTCGTTTCTGTTCCGCGACGATGATGGGAAATGGTATCTTTACCACGTGCGTTTCGACCATGGCAATTTTCTGTGGGTTGCCGAATTCGATGCCGCGACAGGCTGCATACGGCCGGAGACTCTTGTGCGGCTGTTCGGCAACGACCAGCCATGGGAGGCAACGGCGGCTTACGACAGTGACCCGATAATGGAAGGACCGACGGTTGTGAAGCTCGACGGCAAGTATTATCTTTTCTATTCGGCCAACCATTTTGAAAGTCCCGATTATGCGGTGGGTTATGCTGTGGCCGACTCCCCGGCGGGCCCTTGGAAAAAGAACCCGGACAATCCGCTGATTCATCGCGACATAGTAGGCGAGAATGGCTCGGGGCATGGCGACCTGTTTGAAGATGCCGACGGCAATTACCGCTATGTATATCATGTGCATAATTCCGATTCTATGGTGTCGCCGAGACGCACGCGTATTGTTTCGCTCAATTTCGAGAAGAATCCCCTTACAGGAGTATACGACATTTCAGTAGTTCCCCAATCAGTAATCAAACCGTTGAAAAAATGAAAATATTGCATTTGATATGTGCCGTTGTGCTTTCATGCGGCACCGCTTCAGTGGCATCGGCCGCCGGAATATCTATAAAGTACCCGGGAATGAAGAGCACTTCTTACCGTCTGGAGTTCGATGCCTCTGGCAAGGCCCGAGGAAATCTTCCGCTGGAAGTATTGCGGAAGAGCACTGTAGATGGCGATGTCGAGAATGTTGTCTATACAGTAAAAGCGAAAGAGCGCTGCTGGTTCAGTCTGGCCGATACCGTGCCTACAGGAATGGCTGTCGGTGGGTGCGATTTCTATATGCCGGGTTTTTGGTATCACCGGAATATGCGTTCGCCCGAAAAGGCTCCGTCGTTCCGCAGCTCAACCGACTGGAGTGTGCGTGAAGACCGGTTGAGCTCGCCTCTGACCGGCGTATACGACACTGTAAGCCGCTGTGGTGTGAGTCTGATGCGGATACAGTCTGACTTCGGAGCGTTATCTGACTGTGTTCCTCAGAATCTGTCGGGAGAGGTAATGCTTCCGGGTACTACCAGCGTCGGTAGCGTTGGATTCTGCAACGATGGCGACAAGGCTTCGCTCGTGTGTGCCTTCCCATATGTCGAGTCGCCTAAACGCTATATACGTAAGCTGACACTTATCGACCCGGTTAAGGCATTCATGAAACTCGACAAGGACCAGACTGTTACGCTGTCATGGCAGATACGCCGCAGTGAATGTGCCGACTATTCGGATTTTGTGGCCGATACGTGGAACTACTGCTATGACACAATGAAGCCGCTGCCGCTGCCTGATGCAATGTCGGACAGCGAGGCCAAGCATTACCTTTCGAAATATTTCGTGAGCAGTTTTGTCGATGACTATAAACTCAAATTTTTCTCGGGCCATGCCATGCGCTGCGACGACTGTATCAGCACAGACGCATATCAGGTGGGTTTTGTAGGCCGGGTGCTTCTGAACGCATTCAATGCGTTTGAGTATGCCGAGAAAAATTCCGACAGCCGACTCGCCGAAATATCCGCCTCGATTCTTGGCAGTGTTTATGAATATGGTTTTACTCCGGAGGGTTATTTTATTGAGGATGTGCGTCTTGGTGGAAACGAAATCAGTCAGGAACTAAGCATCCGCCGTCAGTCGGAAGGTGCGTACGCCATACTCACATGGCTGAATTATGAGCGCATGCGGGGCCGCAGGCATCCCGAATGGGACCGCCGTATCCGCGAGGTCATGGATCGGATTGTGGCAATGCAGAATGTCGATGGAAGTTTCCCGCGCAAGTTCCGTGCCGACGGTTCGCATATCGACCCTACAGGCGGAAGCACGCCGTCGGCCACGTTGCCCCTGACAATGGCCT
Organism: Muribaculaceae bacterium; assembly: GCA_029056365.1. Taxonomy (GTDB): domain Bacteria; phylum Bacteroidota; class Bacteroidia; order Bacteroidales; family Muribaculaceae; genus CAG-873. The sequence goes on from JAIDBM010000108.1 coordinate 5,321, forward strand.
ATTGTTATTATAAGGACAAACGTTATCTCGAGAGTGCCCGGCGTACCGGCGACTATCTCAAGACTGAACTGATCGATAAAGCCGATTATTTCTCATCGACACTCGATGCCGATTGCGAGGATAAGGAAGCGTCGCTTTATGCTTCAACCGCCATGTATTATCTATCGCGGGTAACCAAAGGCAAGGAACGCGAGCGAAATCTTGACCTATGCCGCAAGGCGGCTTACTTCTGTCTGTCGTGGTACTATATGTGGGATGTGCCGTTTGCAAGCGGCCAGATGTTAGGAGACATAGGTTTCCGGTCGCGCGGATGGGGCAATGTGTCGGTCGAGAACAACCATATCGATGTGTTTGTGTTCGATTTCGCTACGGTTCTGAGAAAGTTGTCGGAGCATTACGGCGAACCCCGGTTCAGTGCATTCGCCGATGTCATAAGCTCCTCGATGCTGCAGCTTATGCCGGTAGCCGACAATATGTACGATATAGCCAAAACCGGCTATTATCCCGAAGTGGTGCAGCACACCACCTGGGATTACGGCCGTAACGGCAAGGGTTTCTATAACGACATATTCGCTCCCGGATGGACTGTGGCATCGCTGTGGCAGATGCTTAGTCCCGACCGTCTGGATTATGTTTTTGAGAAACGTTGACCGTCAGAGCAGACTTTTGAAATAGCTGTGGTAGATTTCCGGTACCGGAGCCCCCGAGTTGGTTTTAGGATCGAAGCCCGCCAGAACTGTGCGGCAGATAGCTTTTACAGCTCCGGTGTCGGGATTTACCACACGCTGTTCGAGTTTTACCGAACGTTCCGACACTTTCAGAATTCCGGTAAGAATCTCCAGCGGTTCCTCAAGCTGGGTCGGCTCGAAGAAATCGCAGTTTACATTCACCACCAGTAGTCCGATGTTCTGCGGAGTGAGGTGGCCGCCGTGAATCTGCGCGTAGAACGAGGCTTTTGCCACGTCCATAAGTTCAAGATATACATTGTTGTTGACATGTCCGAACATGTCGATGTCGCGGAATCTCAGTTGCACCGGCATACGGTGCACGAATTCAATAGTTGGTACTGGTACTTCCATTGGGAACGGTTCTTAGATTTTCAATTATTAGTTCGGCTGTGCGGTCGGCCGCTCTGTTGTGCCCAAGGCGTTCGCGCATGTCGGCATATCCTTCCAGCTGCATCCGGCGCGGTTCTCTGTCGGGCAATATCCCGGCCAGTTTCGCGCCCACAAGTTCGGGAGTGCACATGTGAAGAAGCTGTTCGGGTATAATCTCGCGGTCGGCAATCAGATTCGGCAGTGATACGAAACGGATTTTCAGCAGGCGTTTCATCAGTCTGTAGGATATCGACGAGCCGTTGGCGCGATAGGTGACTACCTGCGGAACTCCGGCCAGGGCTGTTTCCAGTGTGGCTGTGCCTGATGTTACAAGCGCGGCATGACTGTGTGCAAGCAGGTTGTAGGTCTCGCCATGCAGTACGGGCAGGTCGGTGAACTGACTGTAGAATTCCGGCTCTATGCCCGGAGCGCCGGCAATCACACCGCGGTACTGAGGCATCATGTCCACGGCTTGTATCATAACACGCAGATTGTTGCGAATCTCGCCGCGACGGCTTCCAGGAAGCAGGGCAATGATTTTGCGGTCGCGGAGCCGGTGTACTTTAAGAAATTCATCGCGCGGGGGAGCGGCCTCGATACGTTCCGCAACTTCCTCGACCGATGGGTTGCCCACATATTCCACCTCCATTCCGTGCCGACGGTAAAAGTCCGGTTCGAAAGGAAATATGGCAAAGAGTTTGGTTACAAGCTTCTTTATTTTCTTTACCCTCCATTCTTTCCAGGCCCATACCTTGGGCGAAATGTAGTAGTAAACCGGAATGCCGAGTTTTGCGGCTTTTTCGGCAAGCCGGAGATTGAAGCTCGGGTAATCGACCAGAATCAGCGCGTCGGGGCGACCGTCGGCAATGGCTTTTTTTGCCGTGCGTATGTTGCGCCATATGGCGGGCAGGTTGCGCAGAACTTCGCTGAAGCCCATAAAAGCCATCCGGCGTATGTGTATCAATGGCGTTGTGCCGGCGGCATCGGCACATGCGTCGCCGCCGAGAAATGTGAATCTGGCGTCGGGGTCGAGTCGCCGGAGGCTTTTTAT
>JAIDBM010000109.1 GCA_029056365.1 Muribaculaceae bacterium
CCGCACGACTATAACGACTACTGGAAGCGGTGGAGTCTGGTGCATCTGCCTATGATTCCTCCTCGCTTTGGAATAAAGCTTATCGACGACGACGGATATAAACGTCAGTTTCACGTAATAGAGTCGCTTATCGCCGAGGCCGACGAGATTATAAACTGCGGTGACGCCGGACAGGAAGGCGAACTGATTCAGCGCTGGGTGATGCAGAAGGCCAAGACCGCTTGTCCGGTGCGCAGGCTGTGGATTTCGTCTCTTACCGATGAATCGATACGTGAGGGATTCCAGCACCTCGAACCTCAGTCGAAGTTCGACAATCTCTATTATGCCGGACTCTCGCGTGCCATTGGCGACTGGATACTCGGAATGAACGCCACACGCCTGTACTCGCTCAAATATTCGTCGCCCGGCAATGTGCTGTCGGTGGGCCGCGTTCAGACTCCCACTCTGGCTCTGATTGTGAACCGACATCACGAAATAGCCAACTTTGTGCCTCAGGACAGCTGGGAGCTGCGCACGAACTATCGCGACACTGTATTTACAGCCACGGGCGACCGTTTTTCCGATGAGTCGAAGGCCGCCGGGGTTATGGCCCGGATTGCATCCGAACCATTTGTGGTTGACTCTGTAACGCAGAAAAAGGGCCGAGAGGCACCTCCGCGCCTGTTCGACCTGACATCGCTGCAGGTGGAATGCAACAAACGCTGGGGCTGGAGTGCCGACGATTCTCTGCGCCTCATCCAGAGTTTGTATGAAAAAAAGGTTACTACATATCCGCGTGTCGATACCACATATCTGTCTGACGACATCTATCCTAAGATTCCTGACATATTGCGGCGCATGACTCCTTATGCAAATATAACCGCTCCGGTTCTTGCGGGCAAGATACCCAAAAGCAAAAAGGTGTTCGACAACAGCAAGGTTACGGATCACCATGCCATCATTCCTACCGGACAGTCGCCATCAGTGCTTGCAGGTGACGAAAAAAAACTCTATCATATGATAGCGCAGCGTTTCATCGCCGCTTTCTATCCCGATTGTGAGTTCAACACCACAACGGTGCTCGGACATGCCGCCGACGTGGCATTCAAGGTCAACGGAAAGGTGATTGTAAAGCCGGGCTGGCGCGATGTATATGCAGGCCAGGCGGCAGCGGAGACCGAAGCGGAAAAAGAGGGAGAGGGAAACGGCATCCTGCCTGTGTTTGTCGAGGGCGAGAGCGGACCGCATGTTCCGCTGGTGGCCAAACGCACCACTCAGCCGCCCAAGTATTACACTGAGGGCACCTTGCTCAGGGCCATGGAAACCGCCGGCAAGACTGTCGAGGACGAAGCTTTGCGCGAGGCAATGAAGGAGAACGGCATAGGGCGCCCGTCGACGCGTGCGTCGATTATAGAAACCCTTTTCCGTCGCCGCTACATTTACCGCAAGGGAAAGAGCATCATGGCCTCCGATGCCGGCATACAGCTCATAGCCACTATAAAGGAGGAACTGCTCAAAAGCGCGAAACTCACCGGACTATGGGAAAACAAGCTCCGGCGTATCGAACGCGGCGACTATTCGGCGGCGGAGTTTATCGAGGAACTCAAGCAGCTTATAGGCGAGGTTGTGGTGAATGTTATTGGCGATAACGACAATTCGCGTATAGCAGTCGACCAGCATGCCGATGACAATAAGGCATCGAAGAGCAAGGCTGCGGTTAAAAACGATTCGGCCAAAGCCAAACGTGCACCGCGCATAACAAAACTCGAACAGGTGATGTGTCCGGTGTGTGGTCAGGGCCATATACTCAAGGGGCGTGCTGCCTATGGTTGCAGCCGTTTCCGCGAGGGATGCACCTTCCGCCTTGATTTCAGCGAGGCCGCCGACACTCTCACTCCTTCGCAGCTGGCAAAGTATATAAAAAGTAAGAAATGATGGAATTGTACCTGCAGTGGACTGTGGTGGGCGCGATAGTGCTTGCCGCAGTAATATGGGCCATACGCCGCAGTCGCAAACACAACGATTGCGGCTGCGGTTGCAGCGGCTGTCGTCTGAAAGACAATTGCAAGAGCCGGAAGGATTAGGGCGATGAACTTATCCGGAAGAGGGTTTCCAAAGATTCTCAGAGCATATCGAGAATTGCACACTCTTTTTAAGCGGATGGGCATGGTCAGTCATTTGAATCTTTTGTCATTCGCAGAATGCTATAGTTTAATGGGTATCTAAAGAAAAAGTATGAAAAATTTTGAAAATAACAAGAAGAATATTGTAAAAATAAAAAAAAACACTTATTTTTGTCGCAGGTAGGTGAGCGGCGCCATGTGTCGTTAAAAAATTTTTTTTAAAAAAAAGGTCTTGTTATGAAAAATCTGGTTACGTTTTTTGGAATGGCTGCTGTTGCCGTTGTGGCATCGGCGGCAAACGGTGTGCCCTCTGCGCCGTCGAATTTGACTCTGAGTCTGAACTCCGAACTCAGTGTCGAACTTAAATGGAATCTTCCGGCCACCTATACCGATGGAGAGGCATTTGCCGATGGCAGCAAGGTGAGTGCGGTAAAAGTGTATCGCAACAACAGTGAGATTGCTCAGCTCGGCGGTGACGCCACAGCGTATGTCGACTATATGGAGGACGCCGGGCATCCCGATGGGCATGGTTATGGTTTGAATGTATACGAAGTAAGTGCCTGTGTCGACAATGTGTGGAGCGCCACATGCCTGCCCGAACAGATTATGGTGGGCGAAGCCATGGTGCAGACACCGCTGCCTTGGGAACCTGCCCTGAAAGGTCTGGATGAAAACTCTTTCAATAACGTGTGGTGCAGTTATGACAACAGCTGGACCGCAGGTTCCGACGGACTGACTTTTGCTGCCGACGGTGTCGGTGCATCCTGCGGCTGGATAGTCGGCCCTATGACAGGGTCGCTCGATTTGCTTCCGCGTCGGCGATATGTTGCCGAGTTTAAGGTAGAGTCCGATGTCAACATGCTTTATTCTGTCGGTCTGGTTGATGTTGCGTCACCGGTAGCCGAACAGCCCATGAAATTTATTCAGGTGATTTCAGGTAACACTCTGGCCGGTGAAAACAGTGCGGTGCGGCAGGTTGAATTTGTTTATGAGCCGAAGAACGGCGATGATGTATTCTGGCCTGAGTCGGTGCTGTTTGCGGTCAATGCCTGTGTGCCTGCGGGCAGTGGCGAATTCTGTATGAGCCTGTCGTATCTCAAGATTTCCGCAGCCGAGTCGGCTTCGGTCGATGATGCCACGGTGGTGTCGGAAGCATCCGGTATTGAGGTTTACAACCTGCAGGGAGTTCTGCTGGGAAGCGCCTCATCGCTCGATCTCGACGGCTATGCCCCCGGCCTGTATTTGGTACGTTACATAAGCGGCGACAGAGCACGCTCCATCAAGGTGCTGGTGCAGTGATTGTGCCGGTGCAGTGTAAGAAAAACATGCTCTAATGCCAACCCCCGTTCTCCGATATTTGCAAATATCAGGGAACGGGGGTTGGCATTATGGCGTTACGTTGTTACGGCAGATTCTGCCTGACGGTCCATATTGTACCTTCGATTAGACTTACGAATATGCGGTGGCCGGCAGGGTCGATGTCAATACCGTTGATTTCGCTGCTGCCTAATGGCAGCGACCACAGCAGGCGCGGAGTGGCAGGGTCGCTCACATCAACAGCAGTCAGAAGGCCGCGGCGCGAACCTGCGTATACCACATTGTCGACTTCAGCTATGATACACGGAGCATGGTCATAGCCAAGACCCATATCCAGGGTCCACAGTTCGCTGAACTCATTGCTATCGGTCCTTACAGCCACGAGTTCGCCGTCCATAGTCTTGGCGTATGCCCGCTTGCCGTCGGCGCTTGTACCTAAACTCTCGCGATAGCGGTGCGAATTATCGCGCCATACGGTGCGACCGGTTGCGCGGTCGATTGCGGTCATGAACCGGTCGGGTGCCACAATAATCACTTTGTCGGGAGTTACCACCGGAACCACGTTGCCCGGACTGAAAAGATTGTTCGGCTTGCCGTTGCTCCATTCCCAGCGGAGTTTGCCGTTGCGCACATCGAGGCAGCGGAGTCTGGTGTCCCAGGCTCCGAAAATCAGGTCTTCGCCATCAACCACAGGGGCGGCCTGGCAATAGTTCTGCATGTCGGAGAATGTCCAGCGGAGTTTGCCGCTCTTTGTGTCGCGTGACTCCATCCGTTTATAGCCGCCTTGCAGATATTGTCTGCCAGACAAGAGACCGTCGGCCACATATGGTCCGTTCGCCGACGGATAATTCTTAACGGTAGAACCGTCGGCGATATCGGCAATAAGCAGGCCGTTGTTGTATGGCACGGCCACACGCCCGTTGCCCAGCGGAACAGGCCGGCTGTATATCGAACCGCCTGTTTTTTTCTGCCACAGCAGATTTCCGTTGTTCTTGTCGATTGCCTTGACCATTCCGTCGGATGTGCCGAAATACAGCCTGTTCTCATCTATGCCCAGGCGGGTGAACACCGATGCGCTGTCGGTCCATACGGGCTTGATTTCGAATCCGTCGGCCCGGAAATTCTTATGCTCCACAGCTTTCGGAGGCCTGTGCGATGTTTTCACGGCCCATGCATATTTGGGTTTGGGACTTCGGTCGAGTACCTTGTCGTAGACATGAATCCATTGCGGGTCGATTTCAATAATGCTGTATCCGTCGGTACCGTCGTTCATGGCCAGGGCGCGTACCATAACGGCAGCGATGCCGTCCACACTGTAGGGTTGCCAGTGGTGGTAATGTCCGTTGAGGTGCAGTATCACCGGATACTGAAGCAGCAGTGCGGCGTAGTCCGAGTAGTTGTCAAGGTCGTTCTCGCGAATGGGATAGTGGTTTACGGACAGTATTTTCTGATTCGGGTCGGCGCAGACACTGTCGAGTGTATGTCGCAGCCAGTGAAGGTCTTCCTGCTTTATATGACCGTCGCCCATTTTCATATACGGACCGCAGTTTATGCCCACCACGGTGAGGTTGCCTACGGTTGTTACGAAGCGGTCGTTGCCCCAGAGGTCGGTGAAAGTCTTTCCGGCGCTTTGGCTCCAGTTGTTCTCATGGTTGCCTGGAATAACGGCCATCGGGTGTGTTATGCCGTTGAGAATATTGTGTATGTTGTGCAGTTCGGCATCCGCACCTTCGTTGGTGAGGTCGCCGCTTACCACTACAAGGTCGAAATCCGATGCGTTGATTTCATCTACCGCATGCCGTATTACGCTGTCGGCTCTGTTGCCGGGCGATACGTGAATGTCGGAAAGTACGGCTATCCGTTGCGCCGGGGCAGTAAGGGTTCCGATAGCCAGGGCGATTGCAAGAATTTTTTTCATGGCTCGATTGTACAGGGAGCAGGGTATTGGTAAACGCACTCTTATTTCAAAGGCACGATGTTTATTTCGGCCCTACGGTTTCTGGAACGGTTTAGAATTGAGTCGTCGGCATTCAGCTTTTCCTCATGTCCGAGTCCGTATGGAATCACAGTCTGAGCCTTTTCCGTTTCCGGCGCGTGTTTTTCGAAGAAATCGCACAGGAGGTTGGCGCGGGCTTCTGTCACGTCATAGCGGTACTGTTCCGAGCCGGTGTTGTCGCTGTGAACAGAAATCACAATTTTGTACAAATCGGTTTTCTCGGCATAGGGAAGAAGCGGCTTGAGCAGATTTTCGGCATCCGGCAGAAGCTTTGTGGTGTCGTTTGCGGCAAAGAGTCGCGAACATGGAATCGATACTGTGACTACAAGACCGTTGTGGCTCTTGGTTACATTGTACTTGTGGCGCCTGAGGTCGGATACAATAGTCTGCATGCGCTGTCTCAGTGCCTCGGTCTGTTTCTTTCCGAGTTTGGGAGGCGTGGTATTTTCGTCGATGGTCAGTTCGAAGGGGTCATCGTTATTTTTTCCGTCATCGGCAATTGCTGAAAGCGGCATGAGGGCTATCAGTGCGGCCGACAGTATTTTCAGAGCGCGTTGCATAAAATTTCGCGGTCGTAGCATGGCTGGTCAGTTGTCGAGAGTGTATTCGTAAGCCGTTTCGGCATCGACAAGCAGTGCGATGTCATCGGGCAAAAATTCATAGAATTTATCTTTGGCGAGAATCTTTGTCAGGCCATCGATTGTCTGGGCCCGTTCGCGTGCCTCGCACTCCTCTATGTCGTCATCGGCAAAATCAATGTCGAGCATGCCGTTGTCTTCATAAAAGTCGAACAGTGTGTCAAGGAAATACTGTATCATGTCCTCGTCGTAACGTTCGGCAACATCTGCCGGCAATTGTGCGAGGATGAACTCAATTGCTTTCTGGTCGTCAAATTCCATAATCAGGCTCTAAAGTTCGTTTAATCCGTCCGGAAGGTTCATGTCTATTTTATGCTCTTCGGGAAATATGTCCATAATCAGCTCATCGGCAAACGGAACAAGAATCCGCTTGCCTTGGGGAGTTGTTACGCTCAGGAGCAGATTTTCGGTGGAGTCGTCGAAATCATCTACAGTTCCTACCGTTGAACCGTTGTCGCTTATTTGCCAGCCGATCAGGTCGGAGGCATAGAAGCCGTCTTCATCGGAGTGGCCATCGGATTGCGGAAGTTCGGCGGTGAGAGCCATCAGTTCTTTTCCGCAGTACGTATCGGCTTCGGTTTCGTTGCTTATGTTGTCGAATTTTATCAGCACGGCCTCGCTTCCGCGGCTACGCCACGATTCCACGAAGAAGGGCACGTTTATGCCGTCGATTTTCATGATTATACAGCTGAGACTGTCGATGTCGATGTCGGCATCGGTCACAGCGTTTATTTCTCCGTTTATGCCATGTGTTTTAAGAGTATGGCCGATTGGAGTTAGAATTTCGTCGGGAATCATTTTTTCTTTTTCTTTTTGCCCGGAACCGGAGCGAGTTTGTATTCGTAGAGTTTCATCTGTTCGGGGAAAATCTCTATTTTTCCGTCCGACATATAGTACAGGTCTTTGAATACTTTCTCATCGTCTACTCCATCGGGATTGTTTTCCAGACAGAGTTTCTTCATCTGGTTTGCCAGCAGCATAGTAAGGGTGTCGCGTTCATCGCCTTCAGGCATTCCGAGCACGGTGTTCATGAGCATACGCACCGCCGACCCGTACTGGCGCCAGCGGTCGGTATGGCCGGGGTAGGGCAGTTTGTCGGGTCCGTTGTCGTCTTCCGGCCCGGTGCTTATTTCCACCGGCCAGTCGATGTCGAGTTTGAAATCGCTCATCAGAGCTATGTGGTCCCAGAGTTTGCGGCGGTAGTTTTCCTGATTTTCCTGCGAGGGAAACAGGGTTTGCATGGCCTTGTGTATGGTAGCGGCGCAAGCGTTGCGTTCCTGCCGGTCTTCGATTGTGAGACAGTGGTCGATCATACGCTGTATGTTGCGTCCGTATTCCGGGAGAATGAGTTTTTTCAGATGAGTGGTGTATGTAAGCATCGCGATACGTTCTTGTATTTGGTATGTAAAGTTACTGCAAATCTCTGACATGAACAAAAAATAACGGCTTTGCGTTCGCAAAACCGTTATTTTTTGTTGAGTTCGGCTGTGGCTATTACATGTTCATGCCACCGTCGACCTGAATAACCTGACCGGTGACATAGCTCGACATGTCGGATGCCAGGAAGGCTGCCACATTGGCGATGTCTTCAACCTGACCGCCGCGGCGCAGGGGTATTTTCTTGGTCCATTCCTCACGCACATCATCGGGCAGAGCCGCAGTCATGGCAGTTTCGATAAAGCCGGGGGCGATGGCGTTGGCGCGTATTCCGCGTGAACCCACTTCCTGTGCGATACTCTTTGCAAGAGCAATCAGACCAGCCTTTGAGGCAGCGTAGTTGCTTTGGCCTGCATTGCCGTGTACGCCCACAACCGATGCCATGTTGATGATGGAGCCGCCGCGCTGGCGGAGCATGATGGGCAGAACGGCATTGATGAAGTTGAACGCGCTTTTGAGGTTCACTGCAATCACGGCGTCCCACTGTTGTTCGGTCATACGCATCATCAGACCGTCTTTGGTTATGCCGGCATTGTTCACCAGAATGTCGATTCGTCCGAAGTCGTTCTTTACCTGCTCGACAACTTCTTTAGTCTGCTGGAAGTCGGCGGCATTCGACGCATAGCCTTTTGCTTTTACGCCGAGAGCTGCGATTTCGGCTTCGGTGGCCTGGCCGTTTTCATCTATGACGAGGTCGGTGAATGCTATATTGGCG
>JAIDBM010000011.1 GCA_029056365.1 Muribaculaceae bacterium
TCAACAATCACGCATCTGCCCGGTGTCGCAGCCGGGGGTGATGTCCATTTCAATGTATTTAAACAAGACGATGACGACTCTACATTTACCCAAATCAGTCAGCTCGACGACCAGCAGCGTATCGATGAAATCGCGGCCATGATTTCGGGCAATGATGCCGATGAGGCGGCAAGAGCCACCGCACGACGACTCCTACAGTCGTAAACGGCGGATTTTGCCGTTAGACGTCCGCGACAGTTTGTCTACACACACAACCGAACGGGGCCGTCGCTTACCAAGACATAGCGAATCAACTGCCGCCTGAAGTTCTGCCTGCATCGATTCTGGCGCTTCGGCAACCAGTTGCGGAACCTCGCCCCATTTCTCATCGGCAGCACCTGTGATGTAGAACGGAACATCGATTACACCGGCCAGCGACTCCTCAAGTTCCTCGGCCAGAATCTTGATTCCGCCTGAGTTTATCACATTATCGGCTCGTCCGCACCAGCGGAAAGCGGAGCCATCGATTAACTCGACCACATCGTTTGTCTGCAGAACTCCAAACGACATGGTCTGAGAAAAAATCTTCAGACAACCGCGTGAATCTGTATCGAATGAAACTCCCGGCATCGCGCGGTATGTGAGATGCCGGTCTTTTACATCCGCCAGTGCCACATGGCTGCAGGTCTCCGTCATGCCATAGGTGCAGAAACATTTCAGAGTTGTGGCCGAGAGCTGAATTCGTTCGTTGTCCGGCAGAGGGGCACCACCTATTATCACATTGCCGATACCCGACAGATCACAGTTTTCAAGCATGCTCCTTACCTGTGAAGGCACAATGGCAAGCAGGTCGACATGGTGTCGGAAATCAATGGTATTGCTCACCGGAAGTTCAACAAGTCGGCATCCGGCGATAAACGATCGCACAGCCATCATCTTGCCGGCGATATAATCCATCGACAACGGAATAGCCAGCACCGAATCCGGTCCGATGCCGAAATAGCGGTTTGTAGCTTCCGCCGATGCACGCATGTCGGATTTCAGAAGATGTATTTCCTTCGGAATTCCGGTACTTCCCGATGTGTGCGCCACAACATAAGGTGTGTCGGAATACCATTCATTGCGAAACTCCTCTACTGTCATTGCCATTCAAGTGTGTTCAGAAACTCAAAGTCAAAATTTGGCGCACCTCCATAAAGCATCCCGGATGAAAGGCTCATGCCCGACCCTATGTTGTTGGTATATATCTTTCCGGTTCCAAGGCCCTGGGGCATTGAAGGCTTAAGGCTGCTCACATGGGCGGCAAGATAATACAATCCGATACTGCTTTCAAGCGCTGATGTCATCCACCACCCCACTCCTTCTCCTTCCGCAAGCGACTGCCATTTCAACGCCTCCCTGATGCCTCCGCACAGTGTCGGTTTCAGAATAATATATCGTGGCCTGACGTCACGAAGTATATGCAACTTGCAACTATCCGGCGTAAGTCCTATAAGTTCCTCATCCAGAGCTATGTCTATGGGTGATTCCCGACATAATTCCGACATTGCGTCAAGCAGGCCGGCCGGAACAGGCTGTTCAATGGAGTGTATGCCGTAATCCGAAAGGCGTTTCAGCCTCTCAAGCGCATTCCCGGTATTAAAACTGCCGTTCGCATCAAGTCGTACCTCCAGTTCACGGGGAGAAAAAGAAGCCCTTATACTCCTCAGAAGGTCGATTTCATCCTCAAAGTCTATTCCTCCTATCTTGAGTTTCAGAACCTTGAAGCCTTGATCAATCTTTTCGGAAATTGCCCGGCGCATGGAATGCTTGTCGGACATCCATATCAGGCCGTTAATAGGTATTCCGGCCTGGCCACGGGTCCACTCCGTATCCGCTACCGGCATTTCAAGCATATCGATTCCGCAACGTAGCGCCGATGAAGTAATATCATCGTACTCAATCGTTCCGTTGCAATATGCCTTTAGCTGCAAAACAAAATCTGCTTTGCTTTCCGGAGCGAGCGACTCGAAGAAATTCGCCTCTCCGTATCGCCAACCCTCTGTATGGGCCTCAGATGGTTTGCGCAGAAGAAAAGTGCTTCTTCTGCGCATTGTTTCTCTTGAAGTCCTTGCCGTGAATGCGAATTCAAGCGGATATTCAGTCCATTGTATAGCTCGGTTCATCAGCCGGGGAACTGAGGGAAACTGTCGAAATCCGGGTCTCTTTTTTCAAGGAATGCATTCTTGCCCTCCTGGGCCTCATCCATAAGATAATACATCAGAGTGGCGTCTCCGGCAAATTCCATCAGTCCATGTTGCCCGTCGAGTTCTGCATTAAGGGCCCGTTTTATCATTCTGATTGCAAAGGGCGAACGCTTCATAATGGTCTCGCACCATTCAACAACCTCGTCTTCAAGACGGTCGAACGGTACAACCTTATTGATCATACCCATTTCAAGAGCCTCTGCAGCAGTGTACTGACGGCACAGAAACCATATCTCGCGAGCTTTCTTCTGCCCTACGCAACGGGCCAGATACGACGAGCCGAACCCGGCATCAAACGATCCGACCTTGGGCCCGGTCTGACCGAAACGCGCGTTTTCCGAAGCTATCGACAGATCGCATACGACATTAAGCACATTGCCGCCACCTATGGCATATCCGTTGATCATTGCAATCACCGGCTTGGTAAGAGAGCGTATTGCCTTGTGAAGGTCCAGCACATTCAGGCGTGGAGTTCCATCGGCATCACGATAGCCGCCACGGTCTTTGTAATTCTGGTCACCGCCGGAACAGAATGCCTTGTCTCCGGCGCCGGTAAGCACCACTACCTTTATTTCTGAATGGTCGCGGCAATACGCCATGGCATCGAGCATCTGGGCGTTTGTCTGCGGCCGAAAGGCATTATATACCTCAGGACGGTTGATTGTTATGCGGGCGATTCCGCGATAAAAGTCAAATAATATGTCGGTGTACTCCTTTATCGGAGTCCATTCTCTTTTTTGTGCCATAAATCCGCTTGTTTTTATTATGACACAAAGTTACACATTTTTAGTTATCCGAGCAAATCAATTGGTTGGTCCGGCTCTTAACCTTTAACCTTTTCGCAAGTTACACTTGCGAAACTTGAATTAACTTATACACCGACTTGCCAATGTACATTCATGCGTGTCAATTATCACGACTTACTTAGAGTAAGCCAACAGTACACTTTTCCCTAACTCAATAATATCTCCGTCTTCCAAGGAATAGAGAAGATTGGTGTCTCTCAATTCGGTGGCCTTTTCGTTACGGACCAGCTTGGTAGGACTGCCTCCGGTCGCACGACATCCCCCGATTGCACCCTTGATATAGAACTTATTGTTTTTGAACACAATATCCGCGTGAGCACTGCTTACATGCGCATTGCACTCTAAAAGCTCTTGGTCGGTTTCCTTGTCTTTTATTACAATATCGTTTACCCTATACTTGCCCCCTTTGCGAGAAGTCACGCCACGTCCGATATGGAATATCTTTTTAGAGTCAGAATCGAGTATATAGGATTGTTTCATCATCGACCCGGTGCCTTCGATAATAGATACCGATGCTAAAACGCGCTCGTATGGGATTTCTTTGGACTTATCTTCCGAATTTGTTTCAGCCGTGCCCCATTTATAATATACCTGATTATCAATAAGGCAAAGACAGTCGCCTGTTTCGGATTTCGGTTTAAGAACAATCTGGAGCGACTTGCTTCCAATCTTCTCGAGGAATGCGTTTGTGAGTTCCCGTTTCAGATCATCTTCAAAACGTTTGCCAATCCAGTCATACTTAGCCAAGTCATCATCTTCGTCATTGCGAATTACAACAATGGTAAGATTCTCCATTAGTCGGGTATCAGTTCCGGTAGAACTGCGGAACTTTTTCAGAAGCTCGTTTACTACAAAAGCCCGCTTGTCAATTGCCGTTGCAAACTTTTGTTCTGTAGTTTCTTTTCTGCTTCCGAACAGTATTATGTCATCAATCTGGTG
>JAIDBM010000110.1 GCA_029056365.1 Muribaculaceae bacterium
TCTTGAAGGCCACTTTATGGAATTTCAAAGAATTACAAGCAATAAATTTGGTGGAACGAAAAAAAATCACTAAATTTGCGGTCGAAATTTTCCGCCATGGGCAGAGAAAAAGCAAATCTCGTCATAAGAGGTTTCGCCTCAGCGGGTTAATCTACAAAATAAAATAATAAATGTACGCAATTGTAGAAATCCAGGGACAGCAGTTCAAGGCAGAAGCCGGCAAGTTCCTGTATGTACACTATCTCGGTGACGGCGCCAAGGCCGGAGAAACCGTAGAATTCGACCGTGTTCTCCTGATCGATGCAGACGGAGAGGTGAAGGTAGGCGCTCCTGTGGTAGAAGGCGCCAAAGTGGTATGTGAAGTAGCTTCGCACAAGGCCAACTACGGCGGTGGCGAAGAAGTTGAAACCACTCTTTTCAAGGGCGACAAAGTAATCGTTTTCAAGAAGAAACGCCGCAAAGGCTATCGTCGTAAAAACGGACACCGCCAGTACTTCTCCAAACTCGTGATTAAAGACATCGTTGCTTAACCCTTAAAAAATTCACAGAAAATGGCACATAAAAAAGGTGTTGGTTCATCAAAGAACGGCCGTGAGTCGGAAAGCAAACGACTCGGCGTTAAAATTTTCGGTGGTCAGGCATGCAAGGCTGGCAACATCATCAAGCGTCAGCGTGGCACTGTTCACCATCCCGGTCTGAACGTAGGCATGGGCAAGGACCATACAATCTATGCTCTTGTCGACGGCACAGTGCTCTTCACAGAAGGCCGCAATGGTCGCAAGTTTATCAATGTGACTCCTTTCGGCGAAGCATAACCGACAGAGACATTCGAACAAACAGGCGCATCCTTATATCAAGGGTGCGCTTTTTTTTTGATTAGGCGGCAGGCAGATTGCCGCCGTTGAGGCGCGGATTGCATTGGGGAGAGTCGCGAACGGAATCAAAAAGTCGGAGAAAATATAAAAAAAAGAGGTGAAATGCTGTGAAATTCAGAATTGTTTGTTATCTTTGCAATTGCTCCGATACCATGCGGGGTACGTATCATTCTGATAAACCAACTATAATCACAGTATGAAGAAAATATTCCTCTCCGCGCTGGCAGTGATAGGGTTTAGCACCATGTCATATGCCGTACCCGCAATGCCGGGAGTGCACACCTTCACGCAACCCGACGGCAGTACGGTTACCGTGCGTCTGGTTGGAGATGAACGGTCTCACTATTACCTCAGTGAGGACAATTATCCGCTTATTACCGATGCCCAGGGCCGTCTGTGCTATGCCGAAATAGGCAGTGACGGAATAGTGCGGGCCTCGAAAATGCAGGCCAGCAATCCGGTAAAGAGGGCGCCTGCCGAGAACGACCTGATTATGCGGGCCGATGCAGCCGACCTTCAGCAGAAGCTTGCAGCGCAGTTGTACCGCAATTCGCGTATGAACGCACCGCAGACAGGCATGGGACTTAGCGACACAAAATTCCCCAGTACCGGCGAAGTGCGCTCGCTTGCAATTCTTGTCGATTATCAGGACGTGCATTTCACAACCCCCAATGCCCAGGATTACTTCTATCGCCTGCTTAACGAGGAAGGATTCAGCGACAATGGCGCCACCGGATCGGCCCGCGACTTCTATAT
>JAIDBM010000111.1 GCA_029056365.1 Muribaculaceae bacterium
AAAATTACCCGCTCCGGACTGAAGCGGGTAAGGGAGGATGTGCTCTTTATTTTAGTTTAAATGAAAGAGCCGTGTGCCAGGAGTTTGTTTCACACGGATTTTTATTAAAGTATGCTTTAATATACTTTTACTTTGTTTCTTCGGATTTTCTTATTATCTTTGTGCGAAAGTTTATTATGTTATACTATGGAGCTGAAAGATATAATGAAGCAGCGGCGGAAAATATTATCCCTGACACAGCAGGATCTCGCTGAAATGGCGCAGGTCGGACTTGCCACTGTCAAGGATATTGAAAGAGGCAAAGGGAATCCTTCGTTAGGCACAGTAAAGAAGATTCTTGAGGTGCTTGGCATTGAGATTGTTTACAGGGTACGACAGACAGTATAATTTAATTTTTTGACTGATGAGAGCGTTGGCGGTATATTACAATGATATAGAAGCCGGGATTCTTACCGAGAAATATCCCGGTGCATACTATACATTCCAATACATGGAAGAATATCTTCAATCAAAGATGCCTCCGGTTTCAGCGACTTTGCCTAAGCAAAGTACAGCTTATAATTCGGAATATCTTTTTCCGTTTTTTTCTAACATGCTTCCCGAGGGTGCCAATCGCCGGGTTATATGCCGAACACTGAGGATTGATGAGAATGATTATTTCGGACTGCTTGAGGCAATGGCCGACAAGGACTTTATCGGAGCTGTAAATGTAAGGAAAATCAACGATGACTGAAATTAAAAATTGTCCATCTTTACTTCTGGAAGGTTTTGACACGTACAGCCCGAGTGCAATCAGAACACTCTTTGGCGGAACGAAGGTAAATTCTGTTCTCAGTTTTGATATTGACGAGTTCAGAAATGTCGGTGAGATTGCTGAGGCGATGCACCGAATATCCGTCTCAGGCGTACAGGAAAAATTTCCAGCCATTATTAAATCAGGAGAAATCAGAGTTGCAGGTGATGATGAAAGATCAACGCATATTCTGAAACCTGCGCCTTGGGATAAAACGCTTCGTGATCGTAAACTGATTCCAGCCAATGAGCATCTGACTATGCAGATAGCCTCGCAGGTCTATGGAATCCAGACCGCAGCGAATGGTTTGTGCTTCACATCCAAAGCACAGCAGATGTATGTCACACGACGGTTTGACATTCTGCCCGACGGCACAAAACTGCCGATGGAAGATTTTGCTTCGATAATAGGTAAAAATGAACAGACATTAGGACTTCATTTCAAATATAGCGGTTGCTACGAGGATATTGCCAAAGCCATTAGAACTAACGTAGCTGCATGGATGATTGATATGGAGCGTTTCTTTGAGCTGGTGGTATTCAACTATATTTACGCAAACGGAGATGCCCACTTGAAGAATTTCTCTCTGATTCTTAACGGACCAGATTACCGCTTAGCTCCGGCATACGACCTTCTGAACACCAGTCTCCATATCAACGGAGATGATTTTGGACTTGACGGAGGACTATCTCCGGACATTGAGAAAAGCGATGTGTTTGATAGGACCGGTCATCCATGCCGTCTCGACTTTGAGAGGTTCGGAAACAGAATCGGATTGGTAAAAAGGCGTATGGAAAAAATCCTCAACAAGTACATGTCATTACCCGAGGGGGCGATGAATCTTATTGACCGAAGTTACCTGCCTGATAAAGCGAAACGCAACTATGCCCGCATCGTCAACGAGCGAATAACCCGATTCGTCAGAAAGTCGGAATGACGGAATGACGGAGGCAAGGCTAACGGTAGCCAAGGCCTGAATATGGGGGTGTGGCTTTCTTGGCCACGGTCTCTTGTATAATCAGAAAGGTTTTATTAATTTTGAAACCGTTTTTGAAACAGGAAACCTCATACCATGTCATGAAAATACGTTTATTGCTTTTATGCCTTGTCTGCTTCACCGTGGCCGGTGCGCAGATTCCTTATTATGCCCCGGCCACAGGCCACGGCAACCTCAACGGATACACATCGTTGAAATTCAGGCCCGGAGTAGAGGCCAAGGAAACCTATACATCGTTTCTGTTCGGTATAGGCGATTATGCCGCCACCGGACTCGACCTGCAGACCGACGGCAGCAAGGTGTACGGCGGAATAATAGCCCGGGGCGGTTATGTGTTCAGCCGCTATTTCGGCGTTGGAGCACAGCTGACACCGTCATTTGAAATCAACGGCAACATGAAGTTCGCATACCTTACCAGCGGACTGTTTTTCAATGGCGACATCTGCCGCGACAGCCGTCTTTTCTGGGCGGCCAACACCTGGTATACCGCCAGCCGTCATGCCGCCGACGAAATCGACCAGTATCTGTATTTAGGGTCCACTATACCGCTGCCGCATGGCCAGAGTATCACACCGATGGCCGGCACGATATACTCCTGGCGCTTCGACCGCGATGCCGATCTGGCCCTTGGAGTGTATTGGTCGGTGGGCAAATTCTGCTTCTACCTCTGGGGCAACGACCTGCTGCGGCCGCACCCGCGCATGGTAATCGGACTGGAGTTTACCATTCCGGCCTTGTAACGCGGCGTGCCGTCGGCACGGGGCGAAAAAATTTTTGTATATAGCGGATATTTGAGTAATTTTGTGCTATGAACAAGAATCTGCATGACGCCTGGGATAGGGAACATCTCTGGCATCCATATACATCGACAATCGACCCGCTGCCCACTTATATGGTAGACAGGGCCGAAGGAGTAGAGATTGTGCTTGCCGACGGTACACGGCTGATCGACGGAATGTCGTCGTGGTGGTCGGTGGCACACGGTTATAACCATCCGCGGCTCAACAAGGCCGCGACCGACCAGATAGCCCGAATGAGCCACGTGATGTTCGGAGGCCTTACCCATGCGCCTGCGATTGAACTGGGCAAACGTCTGCTTGAATGGGCCCCGGCGGAAATGCACAATGTGTTTTTCGCCGATTCAGGCTCGGTGGCCGTGGAAGTGGCCATGAAAATGGCGGTGCAGGCCGCCGTGAGCCGGTATGGCGACCATCGGCGGTCGAATTTCGCCACCATACGCCGTGGATACCATGGCGACACATGGAACGCCATGAGCGTGTGCGATCCGGTTACCGGAATGCACGGCGCCTTTGGTCCGGCGTTGCCGTTGCGCTATTTCCTGCCGTCGCCCCGGAGCCGTTTCGGAGGCAAATGGGATCCGGCCGACGCCGAGGAGCTGCGCATGTTGTTCGAGCGACGTTCCGACGAACTGGCGGCGCTTATTCTGGAACCGATAGTGCAGGGAGCCGGCGGAATGTGGTTTTATCATCCCGAATATCTGCGCGAGGCCCGCAGATTATGCGATGAATATGGAGTATATCTGATATTCGATGAGATAGCCACGGGCTTCTGGCGTACAGGGCGCCGATTTGCCCTGGAACATGCCGGAGTGGTGCCCGATATAATGACAGTGGGCAAGGCCCTTACAGGTGGCTACCTTACACTGAGCGCCGTGCTCACCACCCGCGATGTGGCCGACACCATATCCAGAGGCGAGGCCGGAGTAATGATGCATGGCCCTACGTTCATGGCCAATCCGCTTGCCTGTGCCATAGCCTGCGAGTCGCTGAAAATATTCGAAGAGCAGGACATGCCTTCGCTGGTGGCCCATATCGAGGAAGTGATGCGCCGTGAGCTGGCTCCGGCGGCCGAAATGCCGCAGGTGGCCGATGTGCGGGTGCTCGGAGCCATAGGCGTGATACAGACACGCGAGCCGGTGGACGTGGGTGTGTTTCAGCGCCTGTGTGTGGAGCGCGGCGTGTGGATACGTCCCTTCGGCTGTAATGTGTACATAATGCCGCAATATATAATCACCGACGAGCAGCTTGAGCGCCTGTGCCGTGGAATGCTCGATACTTTACGCGCTCTCTGGCAATGAACTCCGGCTTCTATACCGAGCGTTTGCGCGAGCTTGAGGCCACCGGCAACCTGAGGAGTCTGCCGGGCGACACACCCGCCGGGGTGTACGACCTGTCGTCGAACGACTATCTGGGCATAGCCGACGATGCTTCGTTTGCCGATGACTTTCTTGCCGGCACGGAAATAACCGCCGCCGAGTTCACATCGAGCGCATCGCGCCTTCTGGGTCCGAGGCAGCATGCCTACGAGGCTCTTGAATGCACTTTGCAGGAATTTTACGGACGCCCGGCGCTTCTGTTTAATTCGGGCTATCATGCCAATGTGGGAATAGTGCAGGCTTTGGCCGACAAGCACACACTGGTGCTGGCCGACAAGCTGATACATGCAAGTGTGATCGACGGCGTGCGAATGTCGGGAGCTGCTTTCGAACGGTTCCGGCACAACGATGTGCGGCATCTCGAACGGCTCATCGAACGCCGTCAGTCTGATTTCGACCGCCTGCTTGTGATAGTGGAGAGTGTGTATTCGATGGACGGCGACCAGGCTCCGCTTCAGGAGCTGGCGGCCCTTAAAAAGCGATGGCCCAAGATAATGCTGTATGTCGACGAGGCCCACGCGGTAGGTGTCTGCGGCCCGTCGGGCCTTGGCCTTGCGCTGGCCTTGCCCCGTGAGTGCGGGGCCGACATAGTAGTGGGCACACTGGGCAAGGCGCTTGCCTCGGCCGGAGCGTTTGCCATATGCGACGGGGCGGTGCGTTCCTATCTGATAAACAAGGCCCGGAGTCTTATATTCTCCACGGCATTGCCGCCTCTGCAGGCCCTCTGGAGCAAATATGTAATGGCGCGGATGGTGCTGATGGACGACCGGCGTGAACATCTGCGCTCGCTTGGCGCGGAGTTGTCGTCGTTTACCGGCTGCCGGCATCACGGACATATACAGCCGCTGGTTACAGGCAGCGCCGAATCGGCTCTGGCAATGTCGGCGGCTCTGCTCGATGCCGGTTATAAAGTACTTCCGATACGAACTCCGACCGTGCCTCCTGGCACCGAGCGTCTGCGTTTCAGCCTTTCGGCCGCGCTACCGCTCATGGCCATAAAAAACTTGAAGAAATGAAATACCGACTGTTGGACAGCTGCGGTTCCGACCGGCTTATACTCGTGTTTGCCGGCTGGGGGATGGATGCCGGAGTATTCGCGCATCTGCGGCACGACGGCTATGATGTGGCCGTTGTGTGGGACTACCGCGATTTCGGCATAGACTGGAGTGTGCTCGACCGCTACGGCGAGATTTGTGTAGTGGCCTGGAGCCTGGGCGTTTATGCGGCCTCTATGGCATGTCATGGAATAGAAAACCGTATCACACTGCGTATAGCGGTGAACGGCACTCCATGGCCGGTGCACGACAGTCTCGGCATTCCGGAGGCTGTGTACAGCGGCACGGCCGCCAATCTCGACGAAAGGCGCCTGGCAAAATTTTTCAGGCGCATGTGCGGCGACAAGGAGTCGTATGCCCATTTCTGTGAACGCATTCCGCAGCGGGCTGCAGCGGAGCTTGCCGACGAACTTAACGCCATATGGCCGCAGCCGGTGCTTGCCAATCCGCAGATTCATCGCTGGGACCGGGCATATATCGGCCGTGCCGATGCCATTTTTCCGGCTGTGAACCAGCAGAGGGCATGGGAGTCGGCCGGAGTGCCTGTCATTGCGCTCGATGCACCGCACTATATCGACCTCCAGCGTATAATCGACCACGCGGTGATACACAAAGACCTGGCCGCCCGGCGCTTTGGCGAACACCGTCGCAGCTACGAAAAACATGCCCGCGTGCAGCGCCGGGTGGTTGATGCCCTCGACAGTTCGATACGGCAGCACCGAATCGACGAGCATCTGGCCGTAAGCGGTCATGCTGTGCTTGAGATAGGCTGCGGAACCGGAATGCTCACCCGGCGTCTGCTCGAATATCTTGAGCCGAAATCGCTGCATCTGTGGGATATAGCGCCCGATGCGTTCACCGTGCCGGGCGCCACCTTCAGGGCCTGTGACGCCGAACTGGCCATGACCCGGACCCTCCCCGAACGTTTCGATGCAATAATATCGGCGTCGACAGTACAGTGGTTTAATTCGCCACGCCGTTTCATGGCTGAGTGCGGACGTGTGCTTCGCCCCGGCGGATGGCTGGTGCTCAGCGCTTTCGCACGCGGAAACCTTGAAGAAGTGGCTCAGGCCACAGGCCGGTCGCTGCCGCTGCTCCCCGCCGAGGAATGGCGTTCGATGCTTCCTGCCGGATTCGAAGTCATTGAATTCACATGCAATACCGCCGAGCTTGTGTTCGATTCGCCCGTTGAAGTGTTCAGACATCTTCAGCTTACAGGCGTGAACGGCCTTGGCGGCTACAGCGGAGCCGCGCTGCGGCGTGCCATAGCCGCTTATCCGATGCGTCTCGACGGGCGATACTATCTCACCTATAAACCGTTTATACTCATAGCCAGGAAAAAAAGATGAATCACGAACCGAAAGTCCTTTTTGTGAGCGGTATCGACACCGATGCCGGCAAGACATATGCCACCGCGTGGCTGGCAAGAATGTGGATGGACCGCGGACTCACCGTGGCCACCCAGAAATTCATACAGACCGGAAACTGCGGACGCAGCGAGGATATAGAGGCCCACAGGCGTCTGGCCCGTATGGAACCACTGCCGGAGGATGCCTCATTGCTCACCTCGCCTGTAGTGTTTTCATACCCGGCATCGGCGCAGCTTGCCGCACGTATCGATGGCAGGGAAATAAGTCTGGAGGCCATCGACAACAGCCGTATTCTGCTGTCGGAGCGCTACGACCGCCTTATCATCGAAGGAGCCGGCGGTCTGATGGTGCCTGTGACCGACGATTACATGTCGGTTGACTATGTGGTTGAGCGCAATCTGCCGCTGGCGCTCGTAACCAACGGACGTCTCGGTTCCATAAACCATACCGTGCTCTCGCTCGAGGCCATAAAGTCGCGTGGCATAGAGTTGCCCTATGTGCTCTACAACACCTATTTCGACAACGACGAAATAATAGCGGAAGACACATTCGGCTTTATCTCACGCTATCTTCAGCGCCATTTCCCGCATACCATGCTGCTGAGAGTGCCGGTGATGGAGTAGGGGAAATAATGTGAACTAATGTCAAAAAAAATTAAATCAATAGTCGGTCGCGAGCAAAATGTGTAACTTTGCGTGATGTTCGAAACTGATATTGATATTAGCATACCTAAGGACGTATTGCCGACATTGCCGTATGCCAGGTTTCCCGGGCAGATTACGGTAATAGATTCGGTAGACGGTGTACGTCAGGCCCTGAGGGCACTACGGCGCTGCGGTGTGGTAGGTTTCGATACCGAAACCCGGCCTTCGTTCAGGCGCGGCCATACCCATAAAGTGGCTCTGATGCAGCTCAGTACCGACGACCGCTGCTTTCTGTTGCGGCTGAACAAAACGGGCGTAAGCCGTGCGTTGTGCAATTTTCTGCAGGACCCGTCGACAGTGAAAGTGGGCCTGAGCATGCACGACGACTTCAACGTGTTGCGCAGGTCGGTGCCGGAGCTTCAGCCGCAAGGCTTTATCGAACTTCAGGCATATGTGAAGCGTTTTCATATCAAGGACATAAGTCTTCAGAAAATATACGCCATACTTTTTGGAGAATACATGCCAAAGAACCAGCGCCTTACCAACTGGGAGGCGGAGGAACTCACCACGCATCAGCAGGCATATGCGGCAATGGACGCATGGGCTTGTCTGAGAATTTACAAATATTTGAAATCAGGGCGGTTCGAACCTATGGAATCGCCATATATCGTAAGGCCGGAGGGCAGCGGAGGCTGAACCGGCTATTCTATCAATTTTAAACGGAACTGTTTACATTCTCTCAATCCATGAAATTCAAAAGATCTGTCGTGATCCCATCATTGCTGGCGGTCTATCTGTCGGTCATGGCCATAATTGGGTATCCCGATTTTAAGGCGGGGGCAACCTCGCCGAAAGAGTATTTCGGCACTATTGCCGTTACTCTCATAGTGATAGTGCTTCTGCACTTCAACATCCGGCACCGCGACCGGCTGAAACATCGGCATCATTGTGTGCCGGAGGGTTCGACTACGCTTGAAAATACCCCCCCCCTACACACAACTGATTAATAATCAGCCGGTTACTGGTTATATAAACTGAGCATATAATAAA
>JAIDBM010000112.1 GCA_029056365.1 Muribaculaceae bacterium
CCCATTCAGACTTTCCCCGCTATAAAATAACAGGCTTTTCGGAAGCACAAGACTTTTTTAAATGAAAGAGCCGTGGTCTCCCGCCAAGTTTTTCAACAAAATTGTTCGATGTTTCAATTTTTTACCGTATCTTTGCAGGTCAGAAACGAAACACCCTTACATATACAATGTTCAGAACAAACACTTGCGGAGAACTCCGCCTTAGCGATGCCGGCAAAAAAGTGACTCTTGCCGGCTGGGTACAACGCAGCCGCAAAATGGGCGGCATGACTTTTGTCGACATCCGCGACCGCTACGGGATAACCCAGGCCGTATTCAACATCGAGCACGATGCCGACTTGTGCGAAAATGCCAACCATCTCGGCAGGGAATATGTAATCCAGATAAGCGGAACCGTGGCCGAACGCACTGCCAAGAATCCGAATATGCCCACCGGCGATATAGAAATCATCGCCGACTCTCTGAAGATTCTGAACCCCAGCGAAGTGCCGCCGTTCACCATTGAAGACGACACCGACGGAGGCGATGACCTCCGCATGCGCTACCGCTATCTCGACATTCGCAGAAATCCGGTAAGAAAAAATCTCGAACTGCGCCACCGCATGACAATGGAAGTGCGCCGTTACCTCGACAGCAAAGGATTCCTTGAAATCGAAACCCCCATGCTCGTAGGTTCCACCCCCGAAGGCGCGCGCGACTTTGTGGTGCCCTCCAGAATGAACCCCGGACAATTCTACGCCCTGCCCCAGTCGCCGCAGACACTCAAGCAATTGCTCATGGTGTCGGGCATCGACCGCTATTTCCAGATAGTGAAATGCTTCCGCGATGAAGACCTCCGGGCCGACCGTCAGCCGGAATTCACACAGATCGACTGCGAGATGAGCTTCATTGAACAAGACGATGTGATACGCCTGTTCGAAGGCATGGCCAAACACCTGTTCAAGGAAATTCGCGGAATCGAAATCGAAGGCGACTTCCCCCGTATGAGCTGGGCCGATGCAATGAAATATTACGGCAGCGACAAACCCGACACCCGCTTCGACATGCGCTTTGTTGAACTCGACTCCGTTCTCAAAGGCCATGGTTTCAGTGTGTTCGACAACGCCGCATATATAGGCGGTATCTGCGCCAAAGGAGCTGCCTCATACACACGCAAGCAGCTCGATGCGCTGACCGAATATGTAAAACGTCCGCAAATCGGAGCAAAAGGCATGGTATATGCCCGTGTCGAAGCCGATGGAAACGTGAAATCGAGCGTAGACAAGTTCTACACTCAGGAAACTCTGCAGGAAATGCGCAAGGCAATGAATGCCGAACCGGGCGACCTGATTCTGATACTCAGCGGAGACGATGTAATGCGCACACGCAAACAACTTTGCGAACTGCGTCTTGAAATGGGTCGACAGCTGGGCCTGCGCGACAAAAATGTATTCTCATGCCTGTGGATTGTTGACTTCCCCATGTTTGAATGGAGCGATGAAGAACAGCGCCTGATGGCCATGCACCACCCGTTCACTCACCCCAAAGACGAGGATATACCCCTGCTCGACTCCCGGCCCGCCGACGTGC
>JAIDBM010000113.1 GCA_029056365.1 Muribaculaceae bacterium
GCATCTGCGGTTTTCATACTGCAAATTTAACACTTTTCGGAAAATTCATGCACCGGTATTTCGGCTTGAGCCCTTTATGGGGTCAGCGGATTTTTCGGCGCATGGTAATAAAGGTAATATAGGTGGTTCTATGTTGAAAAAAATTCCTGCGCTCCTGTACTCCTATCAAAAAAAACACACATTGTCCTTTATTTTAGGACAAAAAGCGCTATCATTGTCCCCGAATTCAGGACAACATAGGATATGAACGATGATGAAACACGTCGAAGGGAAATCAATGGTATTACAGAAGCCGCAGAAGTTACCGCTTGCAGGAATTTATATATTATCACTGCCGACACCACGGAGCAAATAGAACTTGACAATGGGATTGTCATTAATGTACTTCCGGCCTGGAGATGGTTATTGGACATATGACACAGTTCTATTGACACAGTTCTATGTTGCCCCCACTGTGCTACAGTTCTCCGTCAAGAAAAAACTCGGCGTAAATCCGCGTCTCAGCACTGTGGAGGCAGGGATGCCTCCACTCCTGTGAACATGATAAGATGATGACGGCGCGATTTATGGCGTCACTTCAAAAACTACAAAAGACGCCGCTCCGACCGGAACGGCGTCTTTATATATAGCTATGTATCCTTCAGGATTACTTGTTCATGTCCTCGATGGTCTTCACTTCCGGGTCAACACCCCACTGCTGCTGGGCCAGACGACGGTAGTTGTTGTAACGCCACTGAGCATTTGCCTTGGCGGCAGCGAAGAGTTCGGCTGCTTCGGCGGGATACTGCTTCTTTACAGTAGCGTAGCGCACCTCGCCCATGAGGAAGTCCTCGAACTTATCCCACTGCGGCTCCTTGCTGTCGAGTGTGAACGGATTCTTGCCTTCATCTTCAAGAGCGGGATTGTAGCGCCACAGGTGCCAGTAGCCGCATTCCACAGCTTTTGTTTCCTCCTGCTGGCTCTTACCCATGCCGGCTTTCAGACCGTGGTTGATACAGGGCGAATAAGCGATGATGAGCGACGGACCGTCGTAAGCCTCAGCCTCGCGGATTGCCTTGAGAGTCTGAGCCTGGTCGGCACCCATTGCAATCTGAGCCACGTATACATAACCGTAGGTCGAAGCAATCAGACCGAGGTCTTTCTTGCGGATACGCTTGCCGCTGGCGGCGAACTTGGCTATAGCGCCTACAGGAGTTGCCTTGGAAGCCTGGCCACCGGTATTCGAGTATACCTCGGTGTCTACAACAAGCACATTGATGTTCTTGCCGCATGCCAGCACGTGGTCAAGACCGCCGAAGCCTATATCGTAAGCGGCGCCGTCGCCGGCGATAATCCACTGGCTGCGGGCAACCAGGAAGCCTTTCAGCTCGAGTATGGCCTTGCATACATCGCATCCGCATGCTTCGCAAAGAGGCACAAGCTTGTCGGCTACCTCGCGGGTTACGGCTGCATTGTGGCAGTTGTCGAGCCACTGCTGTGCAAGAGCCTTGATTTCATCTGAGCACTGACCGCATTCAAGCGCGGCCTTCATCAGTGTGTGAACACGCTCATGCATCTTTTCAGTGGCAACCTTCATGCCGAGGCCGAATTCGGCGAAGTCCTCGAACAGTGAGTTGCCCCATGCCGGACCGTGACCGGCGGCATTGGTGGTATACGGAGTCGAGGGAACCGAACCCGAATATATACTTGAACAGCCGGTTGCGTTGGCCACCATTTCGTGGTCGCCGAAGAGCTGGCTGATGAGTTTCACATACGGAGTTTCGCCGCAGCCGGAGCAAGCGCCGGAGAATTCGAACAGCGGAGTTGCGAACTGGCTGTTCTTCACATTCTGCTGGATGTCGACCAGGTGCTGTTTTGAAGCCACTTCCTTTACACAGTAGTCCCATTCCGGCTGTTTGTCGAGCTGGGTTTCCAGAGGTTTCATCTGAAGCGCCTTCACGCCCTTCTTGCCGGGGCAAACATCAACACAGTTTCCGCAGCCGAGACAGTCGAGCACATCGACAGCCTGGATGAAGCGCATGCCGGTGAATGTCTTGCCGATAGCGGCGAGAGTCTTGTCTTCGGCCATGGGAGCCTTTGCCATTTCGTCGGCATCGAGAACGAACGGACGTATAGCAGCGTGGGGGCACACATATGCGCACTTGTTACACTGGATACAGTTTTCCTCAAGCCATTCGGGAACGAACGCTGCCACCCCGCGCTTTTCATAAGCTGCGGTACCCTGCTGCCATGTTCCGTCGGGAATTGCCTCGAAGTCGCTCACTTTGAGCAGGTCGCCATCCTGGGCATTGATCGGGCGAACGATTCTGTTGATGAATTCCGGATCGTTGTTGGGTTTTTCAACATCGTCGGGGAGCTGTGCCCATGCGGGGTCGACTGTCAGCTGCTTGTATTCGCCGCCACGATCAACGGCCGCATAGTTCTTGTCTACCACATCCTGACCCTTCTTGCCGTAGCTCTTCACAATGAATTTCTTCATCTGTTCCACAGCCAGGTCGACCGGTATCACTTCGGTGATACGGAAGAATGCGCTCTGCAGAATGGTGTTTGTGCGGTTGCCAAGGCCGATTTCCTGAGCAATCTTGGTAGCGTTGATATAGTATACGCTGATGTTGTGCTGTGCAAAGTAGCGTTTTACCTTGTTGGGGAGGTTCTTTGCCAGTTCCTCGCCTTCCCAGATGGTGTTGAGCAGGAATGTGCCGTTGTCGCGCAGACCGCGGGTAACATCATACATGTGGAGGTAGGCCTGCACGTGGCATGCAACGAAGTTGGGGGTGTTCACCAGATAAGTCGAACGGATCGGACGGTCGCCGAAACGGAGGTGCGAGCAGGTGAAGCCGCCCGACTTCTTGGAGTCGTAAGCGAAGTATGCCTGACAGTATTTGTCGGTGTTCTCGCCGATGATCTTCACAGAGTTCTTGTTTGCGCCCACAGTACCGTCGGCGCCGAGTCCGTAGAACTTGGCCTCATATGTCGAGGGATCGCCGAGCGCCACTTCTTCCTTCAGGGGCAGAGATGTGAAAGTTACATCGTCGACGATGCCTACAGTGAAGTGGTCTTTGGGCTGCGGCAGCGCAAGGTTTTCGAACACGCCGATAATCTGGGCCGGAGTGGTGTCTTTCGAAGCCAGGCCATAACGTCCGCCTACAATCACGGGGGCGTTTTCCTTGCCGTAGAAGCACTCTTTCACATCAAGATAAAGGGGTTCGCCGTTTGCGCCGGGTTCTTTGGTGCGGTCGAGCACCGCTATGGCCTTGGCGGTTGCAGGAACAGCGGCAAGGAAGTGCTTGGCTGAGAACGGACGGTAGAGATGAACGGCCACCATACCAACTTTCTCGCCCTTGGCCACCATGGAGTCGATGGCTTCTTCGGCTGCCTGTGTAGCCGAACCCATGGCTATTATCACACGTTCGGCATCGGGAGCGCCGTAGTAGTTGAACAAGTGATATTCGCGTCCGGTTATGGCGCTGATTTTTGCCATGTAGTCTTCTACGATTTCAGGAACTGCATCGTAGTGCTTGTTTATGGCTTCGCGGTGCTGGAAGAATACATCGCTGTTCTCAGCCATACCGCGTGCCACGGGCTTGTCGGGAGTAAGGGCACGGCTGCGGAAATCTGCCAGCGCCTCACGGTCGAGCAGCGGTTCGAGATCTTCCTGCTCTATGGTTTCTATTTTCTGTATTTCGTGCGAGGTACGGAATCCGTCGAAGAAGTTCACGAACGGTATACGCGACTTGATTGCGGCGAGATGAGCCACACCCGACAGGTCCATTACTTCCTGCACCGAACCTTCGGCAAGCATGGCGAAGCCTGTCTGGCGCACCGACATCACGTCCTGATGGTCGCCGAAGATACTCAGCGCATGGGATGCTATTGTACGGGCCGAAACATGGAATACTGTCGGCAGCATTTCACCTGCGATCTTGTACATGTTCGGAATCATCAGCAGCAGACCCTGCGATGCTGTGTAGGTGGTGGTGAGGGCACCGGCCTGAAGCGAACCGTGTACAGCTCCGGCCGCACCGCCTTCAGACTGCATTTCCTGAACCAATACTGTTTCACCGAAGATGTTTTTGCGACCTGCGGCTGCCCATTCGTCTACATACTCCGCCATTGTCGACGAAGGTGTGATTGGATAGATGGCTGCCACTTCCGAGAACATGTAGCTCACGTGTGCGGCTGCCTGGTTACCGTCACAAGTCAAGAATTTTTTTTCTTTACTCATAGTTTTGGTAATGAAATATTTTATACGAAATTTGTCATCGCTATTGATTCTGCAAAGTTACTGCTTTTTTCGCAACTGTGCAAGTATAGCAACCCGACTGATTCAACAACATTAAGCATCGGCTGGTTTTTAAGTTAACAAATATAAGACCCCGTTCACCAATAATCACACCCGCATCAGTTGCCATTTATTCCCGCGTCAGTTGCCGCCGGCTACAAATGCCTCGAACTCCTCTGCCGTTCCGTTGAATGTGTTCAGGTCAACCTTTCCGCGTATGCCGGCCACACGCCCCTGATGGCTGTGCTGCCACAGGAGCCACGGACCGCCGGTGGGCGGGTCGGTAAAGGAGCATATCCACACATCCAGATTGTCGAACCTGCGGTGCAGAAACCTGCTGTATCCGCTTTTGTTGGTGTATATTATCACGCGCATACCGGCGGCCTTGAGGCGGTCGACCATAACCGCAAGACGGTCGATTACATCGGCCGTTGTGACGTCAGGAGCGTTTTTCCATTCTTCCAGATCTATTACCGCAGGCAAATCGGGTTCGCGTCCGTGCAGTCCTTCAAGAAAGTTATAGGCCTGACGAAGGCCGCTGACATCAAAGCGGAAAAAATGATACGCGCCAACCACAAGGCCTGCTGCCCGCGCGGCATCGAAATTGCGCACAAAACAGCTGTCCTGCCACTTGCCGCCTTCGGTGGCCTTGATGTATACGAAACGTACCGAATCCGAAGCCACTGCATCGAAATCGACTTCTCCGTTGTGATACGAAATGTCGATTCCTTTCACGGGATAACGGTTGCGGTCGACACTCACATGGGGCGGATGGCTGCTTCCGCTGTAATAACTCATCACACCGAACACCAGCACTGCGGCCAGCGCCACTATTGCAATTCCGCACATATTGGCTCTGTCGGGTTTCATCAGTGCAGTATTATAGATGTTATTATCTCTGACCCTACTGCCCGGTTCAACGCGTCTCTGAGACTGTCGAGCGAGAACTGCAGTTCCGATTTCAGCGATGCCGAAGCTATGTAAACATGCAGGCTCCCGTTCTCGACATATCGCCGGGTTGTCTGCGAGTTGATCCACGGACCTACGACTTCCGACCAGAGATAGCACAGCCGGTGCTCATCGAACGTACGCGAATTGCCGCTCGCCTCTATGGCTTCCCGGATAATCTGGTCGACTCTTTTCGCTTCTGTCTTTTTCATAATCCGGGTGTGAATGCGCCATGCTCGGCACGCCACGACGCGGTGCCTGCGGGCAATGAGCCGACAGCCGCCTTGGTGTCGGTGATGAATATCTGTCCGAAACTGTCGCGCGACACTGTCGCCACTATGCGGTCGACTCTTTCGGCATCGAGCTTGTCGAAGAGGTCATCGAGCAACAGAAGCGGTGTCACGCCTGTGGCCTGCCGCAGGAAATCGTACTGGGCCAGACGCAATGCCACGGTGTATGTCTTTGCCTGCCCCTGCGATGCGGTGCGCCGGAGCGGAAGGTCGTTGAGTGTTAGCTCAAGGTCGTCGCGATGCGGACCGGCCGATGTATGGTGCAGTATGGCATCGCGGCGGCGGTTACGGTCGAGCAACTCGGCCAGGGATGTTCCGTCGGCCATGGCGCTCTGATAGGCCATTGTTACATTCTCTCCCCCGGCCCCGGCTATATCGGCATGATAGCGTGAGAATATTTCCACAAGGCTCGACACGAAGCCGGCACGGCGCCCCACCAGAATATCTGCGGCCACAGCCATGGCGAGTTCCACGGCCTCGTAAAGCACGGGGTCGCTTATTTCGTTGCGCAGCATGCTGTTGCGCTGTTCCAGCGCATGATTGTAGCGCAGCAGGGCATCGAGATACACCGGGTCGGACTGAGATATCACCTGGTCGATGAAACGGCGCCGGCATTCCGGCGTTCCACCGGCAAGCTCCATATCGGCAGGCGAACTCAGCACCAGCGGAAACATGCCTATATGCTGGCTTACACGCTGGTATGCCTTGTCGCCACGGCGCAATATCTTGCGCCTTCCGCCTCCGAGGCTCACGCTTACACTCTCCGGTGTATCACGTCTGATATATTCGCCGCGCACCATGGCGAACTGTTCGCCGTTGGTTATGAGCGAAGAATCCGGCACGCCGGTATACGATTTCGCAAAGCTCAACAGATAAATTGCATCGAGCAAGTTGCTTTTGCCCATGCCGTTATTGCCTATCAGACAGTTTATCTTAGGCGAAAACGCCATATCGGCCTCGCGTATATTCTTGAAGTTGGTTATTTTCAGTGATTCGAGCAACATCATGCAGGGGTGTTTACAGTATTCGCGCTCTGCATCTCCACCAGACGCCTGTAATGGCCGTTGATTGCCATGAGCTGGTCGTGGGTGCCTTGTTCCACAATCCGTCCTTCATCAAGCACACATATGATGTCGGCGTTGCGGATAGTGCTCAGCCTGTGTGCGATTACCAGTGTGGTGCGGTTGGCCATAAGTCTGTCGAGCGCCTGCTGCACAAGTTTCTCGCTCTGGGTGTCGAGGGCCGATGTGGCCTCATCGAGAATGAGCAGAGGCGGATTCTTGAGTATCGCCCGGGCAATGCTCACCCGCTGACGCTGGCCTCCGCTGAGACGGCATCCCCGGTCGCCGATATTGGTGTCGTAGCCATCGGGGGTCTCCATAATGAAATCGTGAGCGTTTGCAATGCGGGCGGCACGTTCCACATCCGCGCGTGTGGCGCCCTCCACTCCGAAGGCTATGTTGTTGAAGAAAGAGTCGTTGAACAATATCGCCTCCTGGTTCACATTTCCCATCAGCGACCGCAGGTCGTGTACTCTGAGCTTACGTATGTCTGTTCCGTCGATGCTTATCGAGCCTGAGCCCACGTCATAAAAGCGCGGAATCATGTCGGCGAGCGTGCTTTTTCCGCTGCCCGACTGCCCCACAAGCGCCACAGTGGCGCCGGCCGGAATAGTAAGATTTATGTCGCAAAGCACCGGTCGGCTGTCATCGTAGCTGAAATTCACCCCTTTAAGCTCTATGGCGTTATTCAAGGCAGGCAACTGCGACGGCTCGGCCGGATCGGCGATAGGATTGCGGGTGGAGAGAATCTTGTCTACCCTCTCCATCGAGGCAAGGCCTTTCTGTATGGCATACATGGCCTTGCTGAGGTCTTTAGCCGGATTGATTATGCTGTAGAACATAATCATATAGTAGATAAACGAGGCGGCCTTCATGCCCGAATATCCGCCGAGAATAAGCGAACCACCGAACCACAGCACTATGGCAATGGCAGTGGTGCCGAGAAGCTCGCTCATCGGATGCGCGAGCGCCTGCCGTCGTGCCACCTGATTGCTCAGACGATAGAAGCGCTGGTTCTCGTTGCGGAAACGGCGCTGTACTTTATCTTCGGCATTGAACGCCTTTATTATGCGCAGTCCGCCAAGGGTTTCCTCGATATTGCTCATGAGCACTCCCCACTGGTTCTGCGCCTGCAGCGATGTGCGTTTCAGCCGCTTGCCCACCTTGCCCATGGCCATTCCGGCTATAGGCAGCAGCACAAGCACAAACAGTGTAAGCTGCCACGAAATGGCAATCATCGCTCCAAGGCAGCATATGATCATTACCGGATTCTTGAACATCATGTCGAGCGACGACATTATGGAGTATTCGATTTCGGCCACATCGCCGCTCATCCTCGCCATCACATCGCCTTTGCGTTCCTCTGTAAAGAAACCTATGGGCAAGCGGGTTATCTTGTCGTAGACCCAGTTGCGCAGGTCGCGCACAATTCCCGAGCGCAGAGGTATTATGCAGTAGCTGCTCATGTATGTCGCGCCGGTTTTCAGCATCGTCATCACCACAAGGGCAAGCGCCAGCCAAGCCAGCGTGGCACTGGCTCCCTGTGTGGCTATAAGCTGCTGGGTATAATAGTAGAAGTTGTTCACAAGCACATCCTTGAGCGAATTGCCATGGCCAAGCGACATGTAGCTGTACACGTCTTCCCTTATCTGGAAAAGCATTTCCAGTATCGGAATAATAAGCGCGAACGAGAATAAGGTGAGTACGGCCGCCAACAAATTGAAAACGATATTGAGCGCCAGATATTTCTTATACGGAGGCACAAACCGCCTCAGCAACTTGAACAATTCTTTCATTCTTCGTCAGGGTGCTTTATATAATATTGTTCGAGCATCGGAGCAATGTCGAAATAGTATTTCTGTGTCTTGGCGTCTTTCTTCCCGGCCTGACGGCCGTCGAGCACATCATAGGCCGGCTCCACGAAACTATGGCCGGTAGAAACTATTCCTGACAGATTGAGAAAGTCGTATTCGTGCCTGGGATATACCACCACCCACGCGTTTTCGGCATCGGCGCCTGTGCCGCTACGCGCTATCACCTTCAGCAGATGGTTGAGTTTATACTGCCATATCCGCGACAGATCGTACTTGCCGTTCTGCTCGTACACATATATGATATTGGTGAGCTGCTGGAGGTCCACCGGATTATCGAGTATAGCCGCGCGGGCATACTCAAGTATGCGGCTTCTGTCGCTCCGGTTTTTGTCGGGCTTGGCGTAAAGCACTCCGAGTTCCTTTAACTCGGCTTCGTTCAGCGGTTTGCGATACGGGTCGTAGTCTTCCTGAAACAGAGTGCCGTAGTAGAAATACTGAAAATCAACACTCTGCATTGTGGTGTCGTTTGCCAGAAACTGCTTTAAAAGCCTCGGATAATAATAGGGCGATTTCGGATCGCACGATGCCTGGCGTATGGAGTCGAGTGCCGGACGGCCGATACTGCCGTTCTCACTCTTGCCGCCTTCGGCTGCACTACCGTGGATTGAAAAAATTATTAAAGAAAGTAAAGCGAATATAATGTTTCGTATATGGCTCATGAAAATGTGCTTTATTGGAGGATAAAAAGCGGTTTAAAAGGCCTTTTTTTGCCTTCTGACCACTCATATGCCACAAATTTACTAAATTTTCGCGGCATAGACAAATTTTGCCTCCGGGCATCCGCCCCCCCCGTTCAGAGTGCCCCGGAACAGACACGCCAGAGACATCGCGGCCACGCCCTGCTCATACGCGCAACAAGCTCGCTGACAGTCAGCCGATTTGCGCAACTCAGAAATATTTGCTAATTTTGGGGCATGAAAAGGACAACCCTCGCCGCTCTCTCGATTGCGGCGGCTATAAGCAGCGCAGCCTCAACTCCCGCTCAGATTGGCTATTCGGCGTCGCTGGAGATGAACGCCTCCAGCGGCAGGACAGCGCCTTATATGATCGGTTCATGGAAAAACGGCCGCAA
>JAIDBM010000114.1 GCA_029056365.1 Muribaculaceae bacterium
GACCAGCAGCCCAACGTTGAAATGATTGCTGCCTACATGAAGAATCATCCCAACAGCAAGGTTGTAATCAAGGGTTATGCTTCCAAAGACGGTCCTCTGGATCTGAACATCGCACTTGCAAAGAAACGTGCCGAAGCTGTGAAGACTGCTCTCGTTAATAAGTACAAGATTCCTGCAAGCCGCATTCAGGCCGAAGGTCAGGGCATCGGTGAAATGTTCGAAGAAGAATCCTGGAACCGCGTAAGCATCTGCACCCTCGAAGAAAGCAAGTGATTTGACAAACACATAACTGAAACAATTACAGACTAACATCAGCGCTGTGTCGGGGAATCGGCACAGCGCTTTTTTTTAGCCATGGACGTTCACGAAATATTCGGCTACATAGCCAGTGTGTGCATGATAATGGGTTATATGCCGCAGGCTATAACCACAATGCGCACCCGCGATACCGAGGGTATCGCAATGCCGACATTCATAATGCTCGGACTCGGAAGTGTGTTCTTTGTTGTCAACGGCCTTTTGCCGCCGGTGAACATGCCTCTTGTGATAACAAATGTAATCACCACTGTATGCAGTGTGATTATATTCGGAATCAAATTGCAGAACGACCGCAAGCGCCGCCGAAAATGAAACACTCCGACGCCCGGCCTCCTCTTGGGATACATCCTGTCGACCGTTCGACGATAGACCGTATCGGACGTACGGTCTATCTGAGTGCGAACGGCTTTTTTTACTGTACCGGCGGCAGGGTGAGCCTGCGGAGCGAAGACCGCAGCGTGTGCCTTGCCGAAGGCTGCATATATCTGTATCCGCCGTATTCGCATACGGAGATAACCGACTTTTCCGACGACCTGACCGGTGTGGCCGGTGTGGCCGATTTCGACTTCGTGCAGGCGGTGCTCAGCCTCACCGGCGATACACGCACGCAGATAATGCTGCTTTCGAATCCGGTGGCCGAGCTCGATGGCGATGCACGTCGCCGTCTCGATGAACTTCTTGATGTGATGATGAGCCGTCAGGAGGGGGTGATGTCCGACAAGATAAAGCGGCTGAGGCTTCAGTCGCTCGGCGAAGCCTTGTGTTATGAGATAATCGACATCTACTATGCCAGGGCCAGTATTGAGCCGGAGATGAAAACCAGGGCCGATATTGTGTTCGACCGGTTTATCCGTCATCTGCACGAATACTATCGCGAACATCGTGAGGTGCAGTATTATGCCGAGCTGCAGTGTCTGAGCTCTCGCTACTTTTCCACCATGGTGCGCCGTCGCAGCGGACGCACGCCATATGAGTGGATAGCCACGATGGTTCTGAACGAGGCCAAGCGTCTTCTTGCCGATCCGGCCATGAGCGTGAAGCAAGTGGCGATGGAGCTGAATTTCTCCAACCAGTCGTTTTTCGGCAGTTTTTTCCGCCAGCAGGCCGGCTGCAGTCCGAGCGCGTGGCGCAAAGGGCAGGGTGCGGCCAGATGAAAACTCCGCTCCGGGCCTCCACTTCGGAAAACGAACACGGCTCTTTCATTTAAACTAAAATAAAGAGCACATCCTCCCTTACCCGCTTCAGTCCGGAGCGGGTAATTTTT
>JAIDBM010000115.1 GCA_029056365.1 Muribaculaceae bacterium
AGTATGGACAGTGGCTTTGATGGCGCATGACGCCTCTCAGAGCCGGCAATTCTAAATCCTAATCTGGAAACTGGTATCGGATTCGAGGTCCAAATCTGAAACTCTTGCGCAAAATTAAGATTATTGAATGAACTGACAAAATATTTTGAGGCAAATTTTCAGTCAATTATTCGGTGTTTCTTGATTTTTTTGCGGTTTGGCTTATTTTTGCGTTAATTATTCTTAATTATGCTAAAGCATTTTTATTTTTGACTGTTGTGTTGCGGAACATTGCGGTTGTGGCGGTGGAATATGTCGGTGGCGGCGCGACTGAAGTCGGCGGCCTGTCTTTGCCATTGCGGGATGCTGACGCTGTCGGCGGGCACAACGTGATAGTTTCGTCCGTTTCCGGCCGGAACGGTGAAGTGCAGTTGCCAGTCGGCATCGGCGAACCGTACTTTTCCGTCGGGTGTGCGCCGCAGCCTTGCCCTGACGAAGGCGCCTCCCCGTGTGTCGCGTGTTTTCATGTTGCTGATGAAGTTGCCCAGCGAGTACACCACCAGCACGTTTTTGTCGAATGTGTCGCTGTGCACTACTTCCATCGGCTGTATCACATGTGGATGGCTTCCGATAATCAGGTCGGCTCCCTGTTCAACAAGGAATTTTGCCAGCGATTTCTGACTCTGGTTCGGGAGTAGTCTGTATTCGTCGCCCCAGTGAACGGCCACGACTATCGCTTCCGCTCCTGCCACACGTGCCCGGGCGATGTCGTCGGTAATAAGGTCGCGGTCGATATAGTCCACCACCACACCATCGTTCGGTTGAATGCCGTTTGTGCCGTAGGTGTAGTTTAGAAATGCTATGCGCATGCCTTTTACCGGGAGTACGAGCGGTAGCGACGATGCGCGTTCGGCTGCGTTTTTGTATGTGCCGGTATGGTAAATGCAGCGTGCGTTCAGTTCGTCGACAGTGGAGCGCAGACCTCGCGCACGTCGGTCGAGGGTGTGGTTGTTGGCTGTGAGAAAGAGGTCGAATCCGGCATCGGCAAGGGCATCGACGAAGGAGGCCGGGGCGTAGAAGCATGGATAGCCGGAGTAGGGGCCGGCGGATCCTACCGGTGTTTCGAGATTTACGATGGCGAAATCGGCGCCTTTCACAATGGCTTCCACATCGGTGAAGCAGTCGGAATAGTCGTAAGTGCCGTCGGAGCGGCGTGCCGCATCAATCTGGGCTTTGTGTTGCATGGCATCGCCGGCGAAAAGCAATTCAACATCGCTGCTCTGGCCAAGCAGAGCGGCGATGTTGAGTATGATTGACAGCAGGGCTGTGTTCATGTCGGGAATATGTCGGTGATATGAGGTGTCAGGAGCGCTGGCGTGCCGCCTGCAGGGTGTTGAGCATGAGCGAGCATATGGTCATCGGTCCCACACCTCCGGGCACCGGGGTGATGTATGCGCATTTCGGAGCCACATTTTCGAAATCCACATCGCCGCACAGGCGGAATCCGCTTTTACGCGAAGCATCGGGCACACGGGTTGTGCCGACATCGATTACAGTAGCGCCTTCTTTCACCATGTCGGCGGTTACGAATCCGGGGCGTCCGACGGCTGCGATGATTATGTCGGCCTGACGGACGATGTCGGGCAGATTTTCCGAAGCGCTGTGGCATACGGTCACGGTGGCATCGCCTACATCGCCTTTGTGGAGCATCAGCTGGGCCACGGGTTTGCCTACAATGTTGCTTCGGCCGATCACCACGCAGTGTTTGCCACGGGTTTCGATGCGGTAGCGGCGCAGCAGTTCGATGATGCCCGCCGGAGTGGCCGAGCGGAATCCGGGCAGGCCTATCGAGAGTTTGCCCACGTTTATGGGGTGGAATCCGTCAACATCCTTGGCGGGGTCGACAGCTTCGATTACCCGCTGTTCGTCGATATGGCGGGGTAGAGGCAGCTGCACGATGAATCCGTCGATTTCCGGATTGGAGTTGAGGCTTTCGACAGCTTTCAGGAGGTCCGACTCGGTGATGTTGTCTTCAAAGCGGAGCAGTGTCGATTCGAAGCCGCATTCCTCGCAGGCTTTCACTTTGCTGGCCACATAGGTTTCGCTGCCGCCGTCGTGGCCTACGAGTATGGCTGCAAGGTGCGGACGGCGTTTGCCCTGCCGGACCATTTCTGCTACTTCTGCGGCGATTTCTTTTTTTATGTCGGCCGCGGTCTGTTTTCCGTCGATTAAAGTCATGGTGGTCTATGTGTTAGCGCTTCATGCGGCGAGCGGCCTGCATAAGCTTCATGGGATTTTTCATTTTCGATACGCTGCTCATCATGCGCCGGGTTTCATCGAATTGCTTTATGAGGCGGTTGATTTCCTGCAGAGTGGTTCCCGAGCCTTTGGCAATTCGCTGACGACGGCTTCCGTTTATCACTTCGGGATGCTCGCGTTCGTAAGGGGTCATGGAGTTTATTATTGCCTCGATGCTTTTGAAGGCGTCGTCGGGTATGTCGATGTCTTTTATCGCTTTGCCCACACCTGGAATCATCGATGCGAGGTCTTTGAGGTTGCCCATTTTCTTCACCTGCTGTATCTGGTGGTAGAAGTCGGTGAAGGTGAACTGGTTTTTACGGAGTTTTTCGGCAAGTTTGCGTGCTTCTTCCTCGTCGTACTGTTCCTGTGCCTTGTTCACGAGGCTTACGATGTCGCCCATGCCGAGTATGCGGTCGGCCATGCCCGACGGGCGGAAGTCGTCGATTCCTTCAAGTGTTTCTCCGGTGCCGATGAATTTGATTGGCTTTTCTACTACGGAGCGGATTGAAATGGCCGCACCGCCACGTGTGTCGCCGTCGAGTTTGGTAAGAACCACTCCGGTGAAGTCGAGCCGGTCGTTGAAGGCTTTTGCTGTGTTTACCGCATCCTGGCCGGTCATGGCATCGACCACGAATAGAATTTCTCCGGGATTTACGGCGTTTTTTATGTTTTCAATCTCGTCCATCATCTGCTGGTCGACGGCCAGACGGCCGGCGGTATCGATGATTACGAGGTTGTTGTTGTGGGCCTTGGCGTAGTCGATTGCGTGCCGGGCTATGCTCACGGGGTCTTTCGAGCCGTCTTCGGTGTATACC
>JAIDBM010000116.1 GCA_029056365.1 Muribaculaceae bacterium
TAACGCAAAATTAATAATTATAATCAATCTATACAAATGGCCATAGCCATCATCTTGAATCAGAATACTTCTTCTTTAGCTCCGTTGACGATAGCGTCTATCTCATCGGCGATTTCGTCAGAGGATAGCTTGATGTAGTCCATGAAGGTCTTTTGCGTCTTATGTCCGCTGACGTGCATCATCGGGACGATGGTAAATTTGTGGGAGAGGTACATATTTGTGGGAGAGATACATATTGGTAATGCCACTGCGCCGGGCAGTATGGGCAGTGACGCAATCATAGCGAGGCATCATCACTTCCCCTTTATCGTTGCGCTCAACCGTCAGTTCTCCGGATTTCTCCCTCTCTTTCTGTTTCATGGTGAGTTTTGTCGGAACCTTGACCGCAAGTGTTGGCACGCTTTCGGAGAGGTCTTTGAGTATCTCCTTGATATAGCGGTTAAGAATCTGGTCTACCACCGAAGGAAGCCGATAGCTGTATTTCTCACAGATGGCTTTGAGGTTGGGATTCATTATCGGAATCTTGACCTCGTTGCGAGTCTTCTGCTGAACAAGACGGATAATCGGAGTTCCTTTCGCCGTTGTGGTGAAGTCTTCCGGCTGGATATTATTGTAGTCGCTAACGCGCTGGCAGGTATAGCAACCGACGAGGAAAATATCGCGCACCTGGTCTTTGAGTCCGGTCAGCTCCATATCTGCCAAAGCTTGCAACTCCGTTTCGGTAAGATAGATTTCGACAGCCTTGTTGCTTTCCTCAACCTTACGTTTGGAGAAACAACTCAGCGCACGGTCGTTGTTATGCAGTCCGTCCTCGTATACGT
Organism: Muribaculaceae bacterium; assembly: GCA_029056365.1. GTDB lineage: Bacteria > Bacteroidota > Bacteroidia > Bacteroidales > Muribaculaceae > CAG-873. The sequence continues at coordinate 822 of JAIDBM010000116.1, forward strand.
AGCCCACCATAGCGCGGAATAAAGTCACTACAAAAGTCACTATCACAATTGTAATGGATGAAGATGCGCGAAGTTAATAAACCGAAATCAAACCCATTAACATTTATTAGTACAGAGCGATACCCCTGGTAACTATTCAGTCAACAGCAATAATATAAAACTAATTTAACAATGGTTGCTTATCAGCACCCTCAGAGAAGCGTAATACACTGAGTTGTCATCCGTTATATAACAAGCCACCACGAACCCATGATTCCATCGAAATAAATGTATGACTATGGCAATCCAACATTTCTTATGTTCTTAAGCATATTCATCTGCAATCTCGGGCATTTTACTTAAATTTGTAATTTATTAATAATTTTCGCCCGAAACGGCCATATTCCACCAAAAT
>JAIDBM010000117.1 GCA_029056365.1 Muribaculaceae bacterium
TCCGAATCACAGAAACCAGTCCGGGCAGAATCGGCATCTCGGTTGCCGTCGACTATGTCCTTGGCTCGGGTAAGAATCTGTAGGTTGGCAGATATGCTGTCCGGAGTTATGACTTTGGCGTCTATGCCCATGTTCATCAGCACGTGACACAGGGCCAGAGATGAGCCTAATGCGTCTCCATCCGGACTGATATGACAGGTTATCACCACTTTAGAGGCGTGTTCAAGAAGTTGTTTGAGTCGGGTAATCTTGCTCTGGTCGATAATCCGTTTTATCATATGGCGGGTGTATTAATTCACAAAGTTACGAAATTTTTATCGAAACAAGAGGTATTTTACACTTTTTACAGAATATGGACGCAATAAGCGTGCTGTGTGTTACTCTTGCCCCTTCAACAGACGGGCGACTTCCGGTTTCAGCAACGGTTCGACAGTAGTGTACGGAAGCACACACGATGGCATGCCGGCGGCATAGCAGGCTATTTCATATTGCTGGTATGTGAAAACCAGGCCATCCTTGCTGAACAGTGGCGGCATCTGTGGCAGAGACAGTGTGTCGGGATTAATAAGCAGTGCGTCTTTGAGTGTGCTGCCCGGCTCGCATCCTTCTTTGAAATATTGATTCCAAAGAGCCTTGCGGATGAGATTTATCAGTTCCGGACGTTTTTCTGCCTTGAACATATTTTCTGATGTAAGGCTGAGTCCGCTTGATGTGGCAAAGCTCTGTCCGCCTCCGAGCGCTCCGCCATGAGCTCCTCCAAGGTAAACATATCCGCTGAAGTAATAGGTGAGTATGCTGTCGGATTGGTACGATGGCCCAAAACTGTAGCTGTATTCGTAGCTGACGCTGATGTCGTTGTCCTCAAATTCATCGAAGTCGCTGCGGGCGCTTTGGAGCATGGCTTTTCCGCAACGTTCCGCAAGTTTCTGGCCGGATGAAAGTTCCGATGGAGTGGGGCGGAACAATGTGGCGCCTGAATTTTCCATGTTGCAGCTTAGCTGCGTTCCGAGCCAGCCGCGTATGCTGTCGACAAGTCTTGTGGTGCCGGCCACAGGGTATTGCCCCGATACATTGGCTTTGGCTTTACATTTGCCAACGGAAATGGAGTCGGACCAGTGGACGGAGTCTGTCTCCAGCATTGGAGCAGGTGTCGGTTCTGTGTATGTGGCCTCGGTCGGGTTTTCGCGATTCGTGCCTGAGTAGGTGGCTTTTTCGTTTGAATTCGATGTTCCTGAACAGGAGCATAGTGCAATCATTGCTACCGCCATTCCCGGTATTACAGTATAGAAATTGTTCATGTGCTTTGTCGGAGTTGTGTATGTTTACGATATATAGACACCTGTGTTGTTGAAAAAGATAATATATGGCTCCTGGCGAAATAATGCCGGGAGCCATATATTCCTTTGCCGGTACGTCGATTACGTACGGGTATTATGTTCAGGCCTTTTTGTAAAAGTCCATTTCTGCCGGAGTGACTTTGGCTATGAAGTCGGCGTGTTTGCAGACTTCCGATTCGGCCATGTTCACATATACATGCAGCGATGCAGTGAAGCTGTCGTTGCGGTTGGCATCGTCGAGCAGGAGATAGCTCATTACGATGTCGCCGGCCATTTCCACCATACGGCGTGCCATGAAGTCGGTATATGTCTGGTCGTTTGTGGCGGCAACCTTTTCTACAGCGGTGCAGAACATAGATGTAATCTTTGCAAGACGATCCTTTACAGCCTGCAGTTCCGGTTTTACCTCACGTGCGGCATAGCTTTCAATGAGGGCTTTGTATGTGCCGGTGGTGACGTGGCGTATGGCTGCCACAACCTGAAGCTGAGTGGTTCCTTCATATATAGAGGTGATGCGGGCATCGCGATATATGCGCTCGCAGGCATAGTCTTTCATGAAGCCGGAGCCACCGTGAATCTGGATGCAGTCGTAGGCATTCTGGTTGCAGTACTCGCTTGAAAGTCCTTTGGCCAGAGGGGTGAGAGCATCGGCAAGCTTGCTGTAGTGTTTCATCTCGGCGCGTTCCTCCGGATTGAGACTGCGTTCGCGGGCTATGTCTTCATAAACTTTGTACATGTCGACATAACGGGCGCATTCATAAAGCAGTGTGCGCGACGCATCGAGCTTGGCTTTCATTACCGAGAGCATTTCGCTTACTGCGGGGAACTCGATAATGGCCTTGCCGAACTGACGGCGTTCTCTGGCGTATGCAAGAGCTTCGCGGTAAGCGATTTCGCTTACTCCGACACTCTGTGCGGCGATGCCGAGACGGGCACCGTTCATGAGGGCCATCACATATTTTATAAGACCGAGACGGCGGTTGCCGCAGAGTTCGGCCTTGGCGTTCTTGTAGGTAAGCTCACAAGTGGGCGAGCCTTTGATACCCATCTTGTTTTCAATACGGCGAACGTCAACGCCACCGTTACGTTTGTCGTAGATGAACATCGACAGACCACGACCGTCCTTGGTGCCTTCTTCCGAACGGGCAAGAACAAGGTGAATGTCGCTGTCGCCGTTGGTGATGAAGCGTTTTACGCCGTTGAGCACCCAGGTGCCGTCGGGTTGTTCGGTGGCACGCAGCATTACCGACTGGAGGTCGGAACCGGCATCAGGCTCGGTGAGGTCCATACTCATGGTCTCGCCGGCGCACACACGCGGAATATAGCGTTCGCGCTGGTCATCGTTGCCAAATTCGTAAAGCGTTTCAGCACAGTCCTGCAGGCCCCAGAGGTTTTCAAATCCGGTGTCGGCACGGCTTACTATGTCCGCTGCCATGATATACGGAGTGATGGGGAAGTTCAGGCCGCCGTATCTGCGGGGCATGGACATGCCCATGAGACCGGCCTTGCGGCATGCGTCGAGATTCTGCTGGGTTCCGTCGGCATATATCACACGGTTGTTTTCCACACGCGGACCCTGATGGTCGACGCCTTCGGCGTTGTCGGCGATTGTGGTGCCGCAGATTTCGCCCACTACTTCAAGAACTTTGTCGTAGTTGTCCATGGCGTCCTCAAAGTTGAGAGGCGCATAGTCGAATTCTTCGGCCTGGGAATAGTTGCGTTCTTTCAGTGCCACAATCTTCTCCATGAGCGGGTGGCTCAGGTGGTGTTTCAGATCGGGATTGTCGGTATAAAAATTTGCCATGACTTTGGGCGGGATTACTTGGAGTTTTTCTTGTAATACTTAATGAGTTTGGGCACAACTTCCTCGATGTCGCC
>JAIDBM010000118.1 GCA_029056365.1 Muribaculaceae bacterium
CATACGGAGGTATGTCTTTGTTTACCAACGCACCGCCCTGTATCATTACATGGGGGCCGATATGGCAGAACTGGTGAACCAGCGAGCCGCCGCCGATCACAGCAAAGTTATCCACCACAACCTCACCGGCAAGCTGTGTGGCATTTGATATGATTACATTATCGCCTATCAGACAATCGTGGGCCACATGCGAATATGCCATTATAAGGCAGTTGCTGCCTACCTGGGTCTTGCCTTTCGCGGCAGTGCCGCGGTTCACGGTAACGCATTCGCGTATTGTGGTGTTGTCGCCGATAATGGCAAGGGTTTCCTCGCCTCTGAATTTCAGGTCCTGGGGAATAGCTCCTATCACAGCTCCCGGGAATATGATGCAGTTCTTGCCTATGCGCGATCCTTCAAGAATCGTTACATTGCTGCATATGCGTGTTCCCTCGCCGATTTCCACGTTCTGGTCAATTGTCACGAACGGGTCAATGACCACCGATGGGGCAATCTTGGCTGCGGGATGGATGTAAGCAAGAGGTTGTTTCATTATCGTGGGGTATTATTTGTTCTTGATTATCTGCGCCATGAATTCGCATTCGCACACGAGTTTGTCGCCTACGAAGCACCGGCCCTTCATCACAGCCATGCCACGGCGCATTTCGGTCATGAATGAAACATGGAAGATAAGTGTGTCGCCGGGCACTACTTTCTGACGGAATTTAACGTTGTCGATCTTCATGAAGTAGGTCGAGTAGCGTTCCGGTTCGTCTACTGCGCCGAGCACCAGCAGGCCTCCGGTCTGGGCCATTGCCTCTACGAGCAGAACGCCGGGCATTACCGGTTCCTGGGGGAAGTGGCCCTGGAAGAACGGTTCGTTGGTGGTTACGTTTTTCACGCCTACTATATAGCTGTCGGCCTTGTCGATGATTTTGTCGACAAGCAGGAACGGATAGCGGTGCGGCAGATGGTGGCGGATGGCCAGATTGTCCATAAGAGGCTCACGGTTGGGGTCGTATACCGGAGCCTGCACATCCTGGCGCTTGATGTCCTGACGAATCTGTTTTGCCAGTCGGGAGTTTATTCCGTGTCCGGGTTTTGTGGCTATGACTTTGCCTTTGAGCGGGCGTCCGATAAGCGCGAGGTCGCCGATGAGATCGAGCAGTTTGTGCCGTGCGGGTTCGTTGTCGTATTTAAGCGGAGTCGGATTCACGTAGCCGAATTCTGTAACCTGACGGCGCTGGGCGTTCATAAGGTCGGCGATGCGGTCGAGCTGGGCCTGCTCCATTGTCGAGTCGTATATCACAATGGCGTTGTCGAGGTCGCCGCCTTTTATCAGTCCGGCGTTCACAAGCGGCTCGATTTCGCGTACAAACACGAATGTGCGGGCATCGGCTATTTCGGAGGCGAATTCATGCACATGCTCCATCGATGCGTACTGGTTGCTCAGTACCGGAGAGTTAAAGTTCACTTTTACCTCAACGCTGAATTCATCATCGGGGAGAATGATTATCTTACTGCCGCTTTCGGCATCGGCGAGTTCTATCTTATGCTTTACCACATAGAATTCCTTGTCGGCTTTCAGTTCGGTGATTCCGGCTTTGGCAATGGCATCGGCATAAGGTTTTGCGCTGCCGTCGAGTATCGGCATTTCCGAGCCGTTCAGCTTTATGAGCACGTTGTCGATACCGGCGGCATACAGAGCAGCCATTGCGTGCTCGATTGTGCTGATTGTAATATCACCTTTTCCGATAACAGTGCCACGGTTTGTGGCTACCACGTTTTCGGCAACAGCATCGACAATGGGTTCGCCTTCGAGATCGATACGTTGGAACTTGTAGCCGTGTCCGGCGGGAGCCTGACAGAATGTGGCTGTAATCATGGCTCCTGTGTGGAGTCCTTTGCCTTCTACACTGAAGTTTTCGGTAAGAGTGAGCTGTTTCATATGTTGATGAAATTATTTTTTTTCGGTTAGTTCGCGGACCTGGCTGAAAAGCTGTCCGAGTCGTTTTATATACACGGTCTGCCGTGCGAAATCTCCAGCCGGAACAGCCGGATAACCCATTAGCCGGGCGCCGTCGGGCACATTGTTCGGTATGCCGCTTTGTGCGCCTATGTTTACTTTGTCGCCCACAGTGATATGGCCTGCGAATCCGGTCTGGCCGCCAATCATGCACGATGCTCCGATGCGGGTGCTTCCGGCCACTCCTGCCTGGGCGGCCATTACGGTGTCGTGTCCTATTTCCACGTTGTGGGCAACCTGTATGAGGTTGTCGAGTTTTACTCCCCGGGCTATGCGGGTCGAACCCATAACGGCGCGGTCGACGGTGGTGTTGGCTCCGATTTCAACGTCATCGTCGATGCACACGTTGCCCAGCTGCGGTATTTTGCGGTATGTGCCGTCGGCCAGAGGAGCGAAGCCGAAACCATCGGCTCCTATCACGGCTCCGGAGTGAATTATGCACCGTTTGCCTATGTGGCAGGAGTGGTATATCTTTGCACCTGCGTAAATGATGGTGTCATCGCCAATCACACATCCGCGCCCGATATATGCCTGAGGATATATTTTTACATTCTTGCCCAGCACAACGCCTTCGCCTATATATGCGAAAGCTCCTACATAGGCGCTTTCAGGAATGTTTACATCTGCCGCTACAAACGATGGCGATTCTATGCCAGCAGGCTGCGGATTGAGCATGCGGTCGGCTATCGACAGAAGTTCCGAAAGGGTGGCA
>JAIDBM010000119.1 GCA_029056365.1 Muribaculaceae bacterium
TGCCGGCAACGACGTCGCCGGAGTAAACGCGGAAGAAGCAGAGACGGCCTACATAGGGGTCGGTTGCAATCTTGAAGGCGAGCGCACACATAGGAGCATCGCTTGAAGGCTCGCGTGTGAGCACTTCGTCGGGATTACCTACGGCATGTCCTTCAACGGCACCTGAGTCGAGCGGGCTGGGCAGATATGCGCAAACTGCGTCAAGCAGGCACTGTACACCCTTGTTCTTGAACGATGAACCAAGAATCATCGGCACAACTTCCATCGAAAGAGTTGCCTTGCGAAGAGCTTTCTTTATTTCTTCTACAGTGATGGTGCTGGGGTCATCGAAGTATTTTGTCATGAGATCATCATCGAACTCGGCGATTTTCTCAAGCATTTTGTCGCGCCATTCTTCTGCTTCGTCCTGAAGGCTGGCGGGAATATCTTCAACTGTATAGTCGGCGCCCATAGTCTCGTCGTGCCAGAAGATAGCCTTCATCTGGATGAGGTCAACCACACCCTTGAATGTTTCTTCAGCACCGATAGGAATCTGAATCGGACAGGGATTTGCGCCGAGTACGTCCTTGAGCTGGCGAACCACTTCAAAGAAGTTTGCGCCCGAGCGGTCCATCTTGTTCACGTATCCGATACGGGGCACGTTGTATTTGTCGGCCTGACGCCATACAGTCTCAGACTGGGGTTCAACACCACCGACAGCACAGAAAGTGGCGACAGCGCCATCAAGAATACGGAGCGAGCGTTCAACTTCGACAGTGAAGTCAACGTGTCCCGGAGTGTCGATGAGGTTGATTTTGAATTTATCGTTATTGTAGTTCCAGAATGTGGTGGTAGCGGCAGAGGTGATTGTGATACCACGCTCCTGCTCCTGCTCCATCCAGTCCATGGTGGCGGCGCCGTCATGAACCTCACCGATTTTGTGAGTCAGACCGGTATAAAAGAGGATACGCTCAGACGTAGTTGTCTTACCGGCATCGATGTGGGCCATGATGCCGATGTTGCGTGTATATTTAAGTTGTTCGTCGGATTTAGCCATTTTTGTTTCCTTGCTTGGATGTCTGAATCAATGAAAATAAAATCAGAAACGGAAGTGAGCGAATGCACGGTTAGCCTCGGCCATTTTGTGCATATCTTCTTTACGTTTGAATGCACCGCCCTGGTCGTTGAAAGCATCGACGATTTCAGCCGCGAGTTTATCGGCCATAGTTTTGCCGCCGCGCTTACGGGCATAAAGAATGAGGTTCTTCATTGATATCGACTCCTTACGGTCGGGGCGGATTTCAGTAGGCACCTGGAAAGTGGCACCGCCTACACGACGCGATTTAACCTCCACCTGGGGAGTTACGTTCTCAAGCGCCTTCTTCCATATTTCGAGGGCGGTGAGCTCTTCGTTGGGGAGTTTAGACTTCACAGTCTCGAGTGCGTTATAGAATATAGTGAAAGCGGTGTTTTTCTTGCCGTCATACATCAGGTGGTTGACGAACTTAGTCACTCTCACATCGTTAAAAACGGGATCGGGAAGTACGAGCCGTTTTTTTGGCTTAGCTTTTCTCATTAGTCTTTTTACGAGTTGTGTTTTTGAATGCTTGGTTGCTTGCAGCTTGTATCTTCAGCCGCGTCCTCTGACGCCGGCTTACTCAACCATTTATGCCTGGTAGCTTTTCAAGAATGTCAAAAACGAGATTTGATTTTGATTTAAAGAATCTCGCGGAGCTTTAAGATTTCTTCACCAGAGTCACCGACTCCGATTACTTCTTGGCTGCTCCAGCCTTGGGACGCTTGGCTCCGTATTTAGAACGGCGCTGGGTACGGTCTTTGACACCGGAGGTATCGAGAGTACCGCGAACAATGTGGTAACGCACACCGGGAAGGTCCTTCACACGACCGCCGCGCACCAGCACTATAGAGTGTTCCTGGAGGTTGTGACCTTCACCGGGGATATAGGAGTTTACTTCCTTACCGTTGGTGAGACGTACACGAGCGACTTTACGCATAGCCGAGTTAGGCTTCTTGGGAGTGGTGGTGTAGACACGCACGCACACACCGCGACGCTGGGGGCAGCTGTCGAGCGCGGGCGACTTGCTCTTGTCTTCCAGAGCCACACGTCCTTTTCTTACTAATTGCTGAATAGTAGGCATCTTAGTTTGTTTGGTTTTACTTTGGTTTTCTTATCGTTTTTTGATGTTGTTTCAATCATAAAACAGCACACTCACACATCGAGCTATCGCTTTCACAGTCAAGTGAATAGTCACACGCTCATGCACAAATGCCCTATTTTTCGCTGCAAAGATAGCAATTATTTTCCTAACTGCCAAATATTTGACGCTTATTTTCGCCGTGTATTATCGTCATGTATTATCGCCCGATGTTCTCGCCTGTTGTTCAGTCCGATGTTCTCGCTGAAGCCAAAAGCTTCGTGCCGACGCCTTGATCCATGCCGACCTTCTGCAAAAAAGTCGCCCTATCATTTCGATAAGACGACTTTCTTTATTGAAAAGGCCTTGCTGCTGTACAGACCGGACGATGGAATTACATGCCGCCACCTCCGGCTCCGCCGCCCGATGCTCCCGATGCGCTTGTGCCTCCGACCACGTCATCGTTATTGATGCTGCGTGCTGTTTTCTTTACGCTGGCATTCATTGAGCCGAAACGATAGCTCACACTGAGTTTCACACCCTTCACCCGGGTCATAGTCGAGTAATTCACTCCTGTATAGTCGCCGTTGACCGTACGGTTTGTCCATCGGCGACTGCTGCGTCCGATCGGATTCGAGGCCTCGATGCGGACATTCAGGCGGTCTTCCTTCAGGAAACTGCGTCCCAGCGACAGTCGCCACATAAAGCAATTCGAGAATCGTCCGTTGTCGTTGTAGCTGTACACATCCGAGGGCTGGCCGCTGAACATGAAACCACCGAGCTGAGCCGAAATCTTCCATGGCAGTTTATGACTGTACTGGGCATAGAAGAACGGTGTCCATCTTGAAAGCTCCATTCCCGACTGAGTGAAGCGATTGTAGCTGACTCCGGCATTAGCCATCAGACTTATATTTCTCGTAAGCGACCACTGGGCGAAACCGCTCATGTTCAGTTCTCGCCGGTGTCCGATGTTACGGTACGTGCTCACCATCACATCATCCTCAAGCCAGTTCACAGCAGCTATTCCATTGTTGGATATCTCGTAATTCACCGAGAGATTACAATTGAATTTCATGGCTATATACATATATGTAAGCTTGAGCGAATGATGCATGGCCGATTTCAAATCCGGATTACCATAGTTTTTCGACGATGGAGTCTCATTCACCGTAGGGTTCAGATAATTGATGCCCGGACGGTTGATTCTGGCAGCGTAATTGAATGCAAGCGAATTGGCATCGTTTATCTGCCATGAGGCCGCAGCCGAAGGCACAAGGTCGTTCAGGTTGCTGCTATAGCCGGGATAGTCGCCGCTTTCTCCGGCCTTAAGATGCGAATATTCGTAACGAAGTCCGGCACGAAGACCCACTTTCTTGATTTTTGCGGAATACTGTGCATAAAACGCAGCGACATCCGTTATATGCGAGAACTCGTCGTCGATAACATGCGAACCAATATAATCGTAGTAATCTTTCGAATGATTACGCCTTATAATCGCCTTCGCTCCAAGGTCGACACTGTGTATTTTCGCAAAGGGCTTCGTCCAGTCGAACTGGAAGGTGTGTTCTATAAATCGAAGATTCGTTCTGGACTCCACTCCCGAATAGTCAACTGGTGAATTGATAAAATCATGATACAAAGTCGTAGATTCACCATTGTTTTTATTTGTCGACACCTGATAGGAGACGTTTATCATTTCTCCCGGATTACGCATCATATGCTGATAATTCACATTCGCATCAATGTCGAGATAATCGGTATTCGGCACCTTTCCTGTTGTCCGGTAGCTGTAGAGAGTTTCTCCTTTCGGACCGGTCATGGAGTTAAATCCGGCACTTTCAGAGGTGAATCCGTAATAATATCCGTTTACTTCAGCGGTGAACAGATTGAGCGAGTCGAGTTCATACGAAGCTTCAGCGCCGAAATATGTCATATTACCGCTGTTCTCAGACTTGGAACTGGACCTGGTGCTGTTGCCGTTGTTATAAAACATCTCCGAAAAAGACTCGCTCTGGCGCTCCCTGCGGCTGAAATTCCGGTAACCGCCATACAACGAAAATGTAACCTTGTCGACCTGCGAGTTAAGCCACAGATTCGCACCCGGGATAAGATTTTTGTCGCCTATATCTATGCCCGCGCTGCCCATCACGCCTTTTACCGCCACATCATCGAGAGTTACAATGTTCAGTATCGCGCCAACACCTTCGGCATCGTATTTCGCGCCGGGCTCGGTTATAACCTCGATTCGCTTTATCATAGAGGCGGGAATAGCCTTGAAGATCTCAGCAGCGTTGTTTGAATAGCTTTTCGACGGACGCCCGTTCTTATAAACCTGAAAATTCGATGAACCGTTTATTGTTATCGTGCCGTCGGAATCCACCGACACCATCGGCACCTTGCGCAGCATTTCGCTAAGCGTGCTCGTGGGCGCTTCACTGTCGGCCTGTACGTCATATCCCACACGGTCGATTTCTTTTGTCACAAGCGGTTTCTGCGCCACCACCTCGAGTTCGCCCAGTGTGTTTTCTGTCGGACTCATGACTATAGTGCCGAGGTCAACCGGGTCTACGGCATTTGCTGCACGGAATGCCACCGTCTTGTCAGCCGAGCCTACATAGGAAAGCGACAGCAGGTATTCTCCCGCCTTTACTACATTGGTTGAGATTTCGCCCTCCGCTCCGGCGGTTCCGGCCGTAACAATTTTAGTTGTGTCTGCCTTATTATAGACGTGGTAAGTGGCGAATGCCTGGGGTTCCCCATCTGCATCAACCACTTTTCCGCTGAGTCTGAATGCTTGTGCGGCCAGCGGTGCCGCAATAATCATCAGCGCCGAAAGCGCCTTGCCGATTGCTGACATAATGTGTCTTTGAATTTGTTTGGAAACGTGTAATAAATATTGATTGTAGATTAGTGCCGCGATATGTGAGACACGCTTATAAGACGCATCCGCCGATGAAAAGTTACACCTTGCCTGTTAAAATACATAAAAAAAAGCGGTGATGCCGTCTGACATCACCGCTTTTAAATGATATTATCGAAATATTACTTCGAGAGTTTTTCTTTGAGCGCTGCAAGAGCCTCGAGGTCGCCGAGAGTGGTTTTTTCGAGGGGAGCCTGCACGGGAGCTTCTTCGCGCGGTGCCTTGGGAGCACGTTTCGCCTTGCGTTCAGCTGCCTTTTCAGCACGAACTTCATCTTCAAAGATGCGGCTGTGCGAAAGAATGATGCGCTTGCTGTCCTTGTTGAATTCGATAACCTTGAAGTTGAGTTTTTCGTCAACCTTGGCAGTTGTTCCGTCTTCTTTCACAAGGTGCTTGGGAGTAGCGAAGCCTTCAACACCATAGGGAAGAGCCACAACAGCACCCTTGTCGAGCATTTCAACAATAGTACCTTCGTGTACCGAACCTACAGTAAATACGGTTTCGAACACATCCCAGGGGTTTTCTTCGAGCTGCTTGTGGCCGAGGCTCAGACGACGGTTGTCCTTGTCGATGGCGAGAACTTCCACTTCGATGTCAGCACCGATCTGAGTGAATTCGCTGGGGTGTTTGATTTTCTTGGTCCAGCTGAGGTCGCTGATATGGATAAGTCCGTCCACACCTTCTTCGATTTCCACGAATACACCGAAGTTGGTGAAGTTGCGTACCTTTGCAGTGTGACGCGAACCGAGAGGATATTTGGTTTCGATGTTTTCCCAGGGATCGTTCTTGAGCTGCTTGATACCGAGGCTCATCTTGCGCTCCTCGCGGTCGAGGGTAAGGATAACTGCTTCTACTTCGTCACCTACCTTCATGAAGTCCTGAGCGCTGCGGAGGTGCTGCGACCACGACATTTCGCTTACATGGATAAGGCCTTCCACACCGGGAGCGATTTCGAGGAATGCGCCGTAATCGGCCATTACAACTACGCGGCCCTTAACGTGGTCACCAACCTTGAGGTCGGCGCTGAGGGCATCCCATGGGTGAGGATGAAGCTGCTTCAGACCAAGTGCGATACGTTTCTTTTCGTCATCGAAGTCGAGGATTACCACGTTGAGCTTCTGGTCGAGTTCTACCACTTCGCTCGGGTGGCTTACGCGGCCCCAGCTGAGGTCAGTGATGTGAATAAGACCGTCGACACCGCCGAGGTCGATGAACACACCGTAGCTGGTGATGTTCTTGACAGTACCTTCGAGAACCTGGCCCTTTTCGAGCTTGCTGATGATTTCGCGCTTCTGCTGTTCGAGTTCGGCCTCGATGAGAGCCTTGTGCGATACAACAACGTTTTTGAATTCTTCGTTGATCTTGACCACCTTGAATTCCATGGTCTTGCCAACGAACATATCGTAGTCGCGGATAGGCTTGACGTCAATCTGCGAACCGGGGAGGAAGGCTTCAATGCCGAATACATCGACAATCATGCCGCCTTTTGTACGGCACTTGATGAAACCTTTGATAATTTCGTCGTTAGCGAGGGCGGCATTGATACGCTCCCAGCTGCGGGATGCGCGTGCCTTGCGGTGAGACAGGATAAGCTGACCTTTCTTGTCTTCCTGGTTTTCAATGAACACTTCCACAACATCGCCGACCTTGATGTCGGGGTTGTAGCGGAATTCGTTCATGGGGATGATTCCGTCTGACTTGTAGCCGATGTTAACCACAGCCTCACGCTTGTTGAGGGCGATGATGGTACCTTCGATTACGTCTTTGTCTTTAACGGTGTTGAGCGACTCGTCGTAAGTTTTGGTGAGTTCCTCACGGGATTTTTCACCAGCGGTTTCGCCGTTTTCGTAGGCGTCCCAGTCGAAATCTTCGACCGGAGAGTTTTTGAGTTCAGTCATTTAAAAAGTTAATAAATATGGTTAATTATGCTGCACGGACGCACGTAGTGCACGCCAATACGGGGCAAAGTTACTACTTTTTGTCGGATTCTCAAAAAGTTAGAGCATAATTTTTCAAAAAAAAAGTTTTTTCGTACTTTTGCAAAATCAACACATACTCATCAACTCAACATATGGACTTTGTAATTTTCGACCCCGATAACGTACGCGACAATCTGCTTCCGCTCACCTATACCCGTCCGGTAGGCGCATTGCGTGTGGGCATCACCACCATAGCCGAAAAATGGGCCTACTACCTGTTTGGCGAATATTCCTGGCTTACCGAACATTATCTATCCGAAAAGTTTCCCTGCGAGGCCGACGTGAATGCCGACGACACTCTCATGATTGCCGGAAACATCCTCCCCGACGAGGCTCTCGCCCATGCCGTAATGGATCTGAAGCCGGGCCAGGCGCTGTATAAAGGCGACCGCCGCATCGCGGCCGTAGGCGATGGCCACGAACATATCGAATTCACCGACGAAATCATGGCCATAGACCGGCTCTATGACATTTTCCTGCTCAACGGCCGCGCCATTTGCGATGACTTCGCACGCATCACGGCCGGACGGCAGTCGGCTCCCGTAAGCGACAGCGTAACAGTAATAGGCGACCGAAACCGTGTGTTTCTGGCCGAAGGCGCTACCGCCGAAGGGTGCATCATCAATGTAAAAAACGGGCCGGTATACGTTGGCCCGCAGGCCGAAATCATGGAGGGAGCCACACTGCGCGGCCCCATAGCCATAGGCCCCCACTCCACCGTGAACATGGGCACGAAAATCTATCCCGACACCACTCTCGGGCCATGGTGCAAGGTTGGAGGCGAACTCAACAATGTTGTTTTCCAGGGCTATTCAAACAAGGCTCACGATGGTTTTCTCGGCAATGCCGTAATAGGCGAATGGTGTAATCTCGGCGCCGGATGCGTGGCTTCCAATCTCAAAAACGATTACACAAAAATTAAACTGTGGAACTATCCTGCCCACAGATTCCTGCGCACCGACCTGCAATTCTGCGGCCTGATTATGGGCGACCATTCCAAGGCCGGCATCAACACCATGTTCAATACCGCCACAGTGGTGGGCGTAGGCTGCAACATACACGGCGCCGGCTTCCCGCGCAATTTCGTGGCAAGCTTCCTTGAAGGCGGCACCGCCGGTTTCTCCGATGTGCCTATGGAGAAATTCTTCGAGATAGCCGAGCGTGTCACAGGACGCCGGGGCATAGAATTCACACAGGCCGACCGAAACATACTGCTCGCCATACGGGAAATCGCCGACAACTACTACAAATGAAGCCTACCGCGACAACCCTAACCGACCGAAACATCCGCACGCATGAAAACAAATAAAACACAAAGCGGAAATTCAACTGCAGCCTGGTCGTGGATTATAATGGGCATTCTATGTTTTTTCATTGCATGGATGAGCTCAGTTGTGACATGGCTCGGCGATGATGTCGACTACGGATTTGTAATCCACGACCATGTCTGGACCAGCAGCGGCGACATAAATTCGCCTGCCGACATAATATCATCGCAGATAACCCATTATTCAAACACCAACGGCCGATTTGTGGCTCACAGTCTGGTACAGTTGTTCTGTGGAGTACTGGGCAAAGGAATGTTCGTACTCTGCAACGCGCTGGTATACCTTGCTTTCGCATGGCTGATTGTGCGAATGGGGGGTGTGCGCAAACCAATGCGGAACCCCATGTCAACAGCAACTGTCGCCTCAGTAATTCCACTTCTGTTCCTTACGAAAATGATGCCAAGCTGCCAGATTGGGTTCGTGTGGATGTTTACCCTCACTCTGGCATGGCTCTATCTTTTTATATATAAAGCGCGGACCGGAGCAATCGGCACGGCCGGAATTGCCCTGCTCGGAATTCTCGCCGGCAACGGGCAGGAGGCGCTGTCTATTGGCATGTCAGCGGCACTTGGCCTATGGTGGCTGCATAAACGCTGCCGAATCGGCCTGCGCCGCACTTTATGGCTACTCTGCTACTGGGCCGGAACACTCAGTGTCTGTCTGGCTCCGGGCACACTCGCCCGCAGCGGACGAATGGATATTCCGCTCTTCGATTCAATATTCTACATGGCCATGTCGCTCAGGGCAGTGTACATACTTGCCGCTGTGATTATGTGGCTTCGCTTCTCGCGTAAAACAAGCTGGAATACTATCTGGAACAAATCGGCCCTGTGGCTGAACATCACGGTGATAATGCTGATTTTCAATCTGTGGGCAGGCGTGTACAGCAACCGACAGCTTTTCGGTGCCGAACTGGCCGCAGCCATCGCCACGCTACGCCTGCTGCCAAACCACCGCTTCTCCACACTGTGGCTTACGGTCTTTGCATGTCTGTCGGCATACATATGCATCCACCAGATAAACTGCGCGAAGAAAGTAAGCGCACAATACAACGACATCACATCCATGTTTCTTGCCTCGCCCGACGGAGTGGTTCTCTACGACCGCACTCTCGGATCAACCGGCACATTCGACCGCGAATTCCGCATCTACGAAGACATCACAGGCTATGGGGCGCACGAAACCAGGCGCACGCTAATAAAAGACTTCGGACGCCGTTTTCCCACACACCCGCGCCTGCAGCTCTACCCCATGGCGATTACCCGCCTGACCTATGC
>JAIDBM010000012.1 GCA_029056365.1 Muribaculaceae bacterium
CTGGAGGCTATATTGGCACTCGTCTAAACTGATGAGCTAAATCTTCGTATCCTTTGTTTTCGCTGAATAGTTACATAATTTGTGTAATTACAGAAAATATCGTAATTTTGCACATTAAACAAAATATGCACCGATGCTTGAAAAAATCAAACAACTCCACGATGAAATAGCCGCTCTTACAGCTGCCGATGCTGCCGAAGTAGAGGCCCTACGCATAAAATACCTCAGCAAGAAAGGACTTGTACCTGCGCTTATGGCCGACTTCCGCAATGTGCCATCCGAACAGAAACGCACCGTAGGCCCGGCAATAAACGAGCTGAAGACTTTCGCCACCGACAAAATCAACGCCTTGCGAGAAGCTGTCGAAAACAAAGGCTGCGACCTCAGCGGCATCGACCTGACCCGTTCGGCATCTCCGGTACGTTTGGGCACCAGGCACCCGCTTTCGATCGTACGCGAAGAAATAATAGCCATTTTCCGGCGTCTTGGCTTCACTATAGCCGAAGGACCGGAAATCGAAGACGACTGGCATGTGTTCTCCTCGCTCAACTTTGCCGAAGACCATCCGGCCCGCGACATGCAGGACACCTTCTTCATACAGCGCAATCCCGATGTGCTGCTGCGCACCCATACATCATCGGTTCAATCGCGTGTGATGGAATGCAGCGAACCCCCTGTACGCATCATATGCCCCGGCCGTGTATACCGCAACGAAGCCATATCGGCCCGCGCTCATTGCTTCTTCCACCAGCTGGAGGCCCTGTATGTCGACAAAAACGTAACCTTCGCCGACCTTCGCCAGACACTCATGTACTTCGCGCAGGAAATGTTCGGTCAGGACACACGCATACGTCTGCGTCCGAGCTACTTCCCCTTCACCGAACCATCGGCCGAAATGGACATCAGCTGCAATCTCTGCGGCGGCAAGGGCTGTTCGTTCTGCAAAGGAACCGGTTGGGTGGAAATCCTGGGCTGCGGCATGGTGGACCCGAACGTACTGCGCAGCTGCGGCATCGACCCTGACGTATACAGCGGATTCGCCCTCGGCATGGGTATAGAGCGAATCACCAATCTCAAATATCAGGTCAAGGACCTGCGCATGTTCTCTGAAAACGATGTGCGCTTCCTTGAGGAATTCACAGCAGCCCGCTGACAATGAGTCTGCAGGTACTCGCCGATCTGGCAGTAGTCGCTGCCGGAGGCGCCATAGGATGCATGAGCCGGTATGGAGTCGAACACATTGGTATTTTCGACAACGACAAATATTACTACACCGTAGCCATCAACATTTCAGGATGCATTCTCATAGGAGTGCTGTGGGCTCTGCTGCATCACTGGAATGCCGACCGCATGTGGTATCTTTTTCTGCTCACAGGCACACTGGGCGGCTACACCACATACTCGGCATTCACCCTTGATGCCATGGAACTGGTACAGCAAGGACGCGCTCTGCGTGCGCTCTTCTACATAGCCGTGACATTCATCGGCGGTCTCGGGGGCTGCGCACTTGGACTCTTCGGCACAGAACGCCTGTTGAAATGACACAGAAAGAACGCTGCATGCTTATCGTGGAGCGGTTCCGGCAGACAATGCCTGTAGCCGAAACCGAACTTCACTACAACAATCCGTATCAGCTTCTGGTGGCGGTGATTCTGTCGGCCCAATGCACCGACAAACGTGTTAACATGATTACTCCGGGGCTGTTCGAGGCGTATCCCGATGCCGCGTCGCTTGCTGCTGCCGAAGACATCGACGTATACAATCTCATACGCTCGGTGAGCTATCCGAACAACAAAACCAAGTCGCTCATCGGCATGGCACGCAATCTGTGCCGGGATTTCGGCGGGGAAGTACCATCGACAATGGACGAACTGCTGACCCTGCCGGGAGTCGGACGCAAGACTGCCAATGTGATACTGTCGGTAGTGTTCGGGCAGGCCGCCATGGCAGTCGACACCCATGTGTTCCGTGTAAGCGAACGGCTCGGGCTCACCACACGCAGCAAGAATGTAGAATCAACCGAACGCAAGCTCATGCAGCTGCTTCCCCGCGAAGTCGTGGCCACAGCCCACCACTGGCTTATTCTACACGGCCGTTATGTGTGCAAGGCACGTAAACCGCTTTGCGATAATTGCAAGCTCACCGACTTATGCCGATATTACAAAAAAAATGTATCTCATTCCGGAGCCACCGGCATGTCCGGCACGCTCTGAATAACGATTAATGGAAGAAACATTCATCTTTATCATAGAAATGCTCGGCACGGTAGCTTTCGCCATATCGGGCATACGCCTTGCCGCCGCCAAACGCTTCGACTGGTTCGGCGCATATGTGGTAGGGTTAATTACAGCCATAGGCGGAGGCACTCTGCGCGATGTGCTGCTCGATATAACCGTGTTCTGGATGGACAACTGGAGCTATATGGCCGTTACCGGCCTATCGCTGGCCGCCGTGATAGTATTCCAGCGCGCACTGGTAGGCGGCATGCGCACATTGTTCATATTCGATGCCATCGGCCTGGCCCTGTTTGTAGTGGTAGGCATTCAGAAAACCTTGGCCGCAGGATACCCTATGTGGGTGGCAGTGGTGATGGGTATCATAACCGGCTCATTCGGCGGAGTAACGCGCGACATTCTGATCAACGAGGAGCCGCTCTTCTTCCGCAAAGACATTTATGCCACCGCATGTCTGGCGGGCGGAATCGCATACTGGCTTATCGGTCTTACCGGTCTGCCGGAACTTGTGCCGCAGATAAGCTGCGCCGCTGTAGTGATTGGCCTGCGTTGCCTGGCTGTACACTACAACTGGTCGCTGCCTATACTGAAAGTCGATGAAAAATCTTTGCCTGAAAACGCCGAAAAAAAACAATGCAAAAACAAAACATAATCCAGTTCGTAAAATACTGTATGGTAGGCATTCTCAACACCATGGTATGCCTCGGAACCATATTCATCTGCAAGTCGCTGCTCGGCGTAAACCCATATTTGTCCAACGCTCTGGGTTACCTTGCCGGTGTGCTCAATTCCTTTCTGTGGAACCGTACCTGGGTGTTCCGCTCTCACGGACGCTATTCGCGCGAGGCAATCCGTTTCATGCTCGGCTGCGGTCTGTGCTACCTTGCCCAGCTGGCTGTGGTGATGGTTCTCAACCAGTCGCACTTCGGAAACTACGAATTCGATCTGGGTTTCTTCGTACTCTCGGGCTACGGCGTGGCCACTCTGCTGGGCAATGTAGTCTACACCCTATGTAACTTTGTATACAACCGACTGGTGGTATTCCGCTGAACATAACAACAAAAATCATGCTATTCGTATCATGGAACGTAAACGGCCTTCGGGCCGTATGTGGCAAAGGTTTTGCCGATATATTCACCGAATTCAATGCCGACTTTTTCTGTCTGCAGGAAATTAAACTCAGTGCCGGCCAACTCGACCTGCAGTTCCCCGGCTACGATGCGTACTGGAATTATGCCGAACGCAAGGGATACAGCGGCACAGCCATTTTCAGCCGTCATAAACCGCTGAATGTAACCTACGGCATCGGCATTGACGAACACGATAAAGAGGGGCGCGTGATAACTCTCGAAATGCCCTCGTTCTTTCTCGTTACTGTATATACCCCGAATTCAAAAGACGGGCTGGCACGTCTCGACTACCGCATGAAATGGGAAGACGATTTCAGGCGGTATCTCAACACGCTCGACGCTTCGAAACCCGTAATCGTGTGCGGCGACCTCAATGTGGCTCATCAGGAGATAGACCTCAAGAATCCGTCGACCAACCGGCGCAGCGCCGGCTTTACCGATGAGGAACGCGACTGCATGACCCGTCTGCTTGAAAGCGGCTTTACCGATTCGTTCCGCAGCAAGTATCCCGATACCGAAGGCGCATACTCGTGGTGGAGCTACCGCATGCGGGCACGCGAACGCAACGCAGGCTGGCGCATCGACTATTTTCTGGTAAGCGACCGACTTTCTCCACTTGTCACCGATGCACGGATCCACTCCGATGTATTCGGCTCTGACCACTGTCCGGTATCGCTTGACATTGAAATCCGAACCGAATAACGCGAGTTCGGTATAAGAACTTTATGTACTTCAACCAAGCAAAATACATAGAGTATTGGGCGGCCTTTCAAGGTCGCCTGACTTATTTGTACCGTTTGGTGTTGTTAATCCCAGAGGACAAGCTGCCGCCCGTTTGACTCGGGTATCTCAAAGTCGAAATTCACTTCCGCTTCGTGGCGAACAGTCTTCCACAGAGATTAAAAGGGATATTATTATGAGAAAAAGACTAAGGAAAATTTTAAGACCAGAGAACAAGAGAACCATGCAGTGGCTATGGTCTTAAAAGTAACGTCGGCGCCCTCGCCGACGGTGTTCCAGGCGGCTTTCCACGGAAGGCAAAAGGGAGATTGTGGGGAGAAATAGGCTATGGTATTTTTTAGACCAGAGAACAAGAGAACAAGAGAAAATCTATAGTCCTATGGTTCTCTGGTCTAAAAATTATGCAGATCTATGGTCTTGTCAGAATATTACCCTGGTTCTTAAAGCCGTGCAAGTCGTCGGCGAGGTCGCCGACGTTACTCAGAGTTCCGGACTAAAGAACCAAAGAAAGTCTATAGTCCTATAGTTCTATAGTCTGAAAGTTATGCATGGCTATGGTATTCAAAGTAACGTCGGCGCCCTCGCCGACGGTGTTTCAGGCGGCTTTCCACGGAAGGCAAAAGGGAGATTGTGGGGAGAAATAGGCTATGGTATCTTTAAGACCAGAGAGCCAAAGAAAGTCTATAGTCCTATGGTTCTCTGGTCTTAAAATTGTGCAGGGCTGTGCTCTTGTCTGAAGATTACCCTGGTTCTTAGAGCCGTGCAAGTCGTCGGCGGGGTCGCCGACGTTACTCAGAGTTCCGGACTAAAGAACCGGAGAAAATCTATAGTTCTATGGTCCTCTGGTCTTAAAATTGTGCAGGACCCTGACTCTTGGAACTGTGCAAGTCGTTGGCGAGGTCGCCAACGTTGTTCCAATGCCGCCTTTCATACGCGAGTTCTTATCCCGAACTCGCGTGAATAAAAAAGAGGCTGCGTTGCAGCCTCTTTTTTATTCAATTATGCCTGATGTGCCGGTCGCAGAAGGTCGTTTACCGTCTTTACCGGATTGAATGTCGAAGCCGGAACCTCAACAAACACAGTGTTCCAGTCGCTCATGGCGCCGTTCCACAATCCAGGAAGCTCAAGCGCTTTCAACTCGCGTCCGCCAAGCGACTTCTCGCTGATAAAGCCGGTGGCCGGGTCGACATAGTCGGGCAAGTTGAATTTCCGACCAGCGCTGTCGCGAAGATAACAAACCAGGTCGACAGGATTGAAATGAGTGGCGCTGTTCATCATCGACACAGCCTCCGGATTGTTCTTGTCGATTTGCGACGACTCCAGAATCTGAGGCGAAGCCGAGCCATCGGGATTGTATGCTATATAC
>JAIDBM010000120.1 GCA_029056365.1 Muribaculaceae bacterium
GAAGGCCAGCCTTACCTGTGGGGCGGCACCTCCACCAAAAGTCTCGATTGCTCGGGGCTGTCGAAAGTGTGCTACCTCAGCAACGGAATAATACTTCTGCGCGATGCATCGCAGCAGGCCCGTACCGGCACACGCATCGAGGCTTCGGACTGGCGCAAGTGCAAGCCCGGCGACTTGTTGTTCTTCGGCAATCCGGCCACCGGAAAAGTAACCCACGTGGCCATATACGACCAAGACGGCAACTACGTGCATTCATCGGGCCGGGTGAAACGCAACAGCATCGACCCCGCATCGCCGGCATACCTCTCCACTCCGTTTCTTCATGCAGTGCGCATTCACGGCAACGAAGGCACACCCGGAATCACACGTGTAATAGACCATCCCTGGTATTTTTAACTTTTACAGACATGGACAGACGAAAATTTCTGCGCACCGGCGCCCTTGGCGCTCTGTTTGCCGCAAGCCCCATATCAGTATCGGTATTCGGACAGAATACCGCCACCACCCACAGCGGACGCTCAGGCCGCCTGAATCTCAGCTTCGAGCCATATGAACTCAGACTCCGGCATGCTTTCAACCTTGCCAAATCGCAACGCACCACGACTCCCGATGTACAGGTGACTCTGGAATATGACGGAATCACAGGATATGGCGAGGCTTCAATGCCCCCTTATCTGGGCGAAACTGTGGAAAGTGTATGCAAATTCCTCGGCAGCCTTGATCTGAGCCAGTTCTCCGACCCCTTCCGCATCGAGGAGATACACGATTACATGGACAGAGTGGCACCCGGAAACCGTGCGGCAAAGGCTTCGGTCGACATCGCCCTGCACGACCTGCTGGGAAAAATCATGCAGCAGCCCTGGTATAAAATCTGGGGACTGAATCCCGACAACTGCCCCAATACTTCATTTACCATTACCATCGACACTCCGGAAATAGTCAACCGCAAAATCGATGAAGCATCGCCCTACAAGATGATAAAGGTGAAGATGGGTCTGGACAAAGACAAAGAACTTGTCGAGATGATACGGGCCAAAAGCGATGTACCCTTATGTGTGGATGCAAACCAGGGCTGGAACGACAGGGAGTGGGCACTGGACATGTGCCACTGGCTCTCGGAACGCGGCTGCCAGTTTGTGGAACAGCCATTCGACAAGAAACGCATCGATGACACCGCATGGCTTCGCGAACGCTCGCCTCTGCCAATCATAGCCGATGAATTCCTGCAGCGCCTGCCCGATGTGAGACGGGCGGCTGAGGCCTACGACGGCATAAACATAAAACTCATGAAAAGCACCGGTATGCACGAGGCCTACAAAATGGCCGTGCTTGCCCGGGCGCTCGGCATGAAAGTGATGCTCGGATGCATGACCGAAACGTCCTGTGCCGTTACTGCGGCAGCTCAGCTCGCCCCAATGGTCGACTGGGCCGACCTCGATGGCAATCTGCTGATAGCCAACGACCGTTTCGACGGCATTAAAATTGTAGATGGCAAAGTAACCATTCCCGACCGTCCGGGAATCGGAGTCGAACTATTATGACACGGATTCGTTTTCTGACATTATGCATACTGCTGCTTGCAACCCTTCCCCGGGTATCGGCCCGCTGGCAAGCCGACACCGTACTCGGCCAAGGGTATCAGATGCAGTATATCGACCAGCCCGACGACTATGCCGGCAAAGTGCGGTGCACTGTAATACGCAAACAGACCTCCTGCACGCATCCACGTGCGGCAGTACTGTACATCCACGGCTATAACGACTATTTCTTTCAGGCGCAGGAGGGCAACCGCTTTGTGGACTCGTGCTACGACTTCTATGCCCTTGACCTGCGTAAATACGGGCGCTCAATCATGCCGGGACAACGCAAATTCCAGGCACGCGACATGAAAGAATACTTCCCGGACATCGACTCGGCCCTCTCGATTATAGCCGCAGATAGGCGGAACAACGAGCCCCTGGTGATAATGGCACACAGCACCGGCGGACTCATTGCATCGTACTTCCTGACCCTGAATCCGGAGTCGGATGTAAATGCCCTGATTCTGAACAGTCCGTTCCTGGAATGGAACTTCAACGGATTCATGCGCAAAATCGCCATACCGTCGGTTGGCTTTCTCGGACGAATTTTTCCCGGCATGAAAATATCGCAGGGAAGCATGTCGTTATATGCCGAATCGCTGCTGAAACAATATCATGGCGAATGGACATTCAACACCAGCTGGAAAACCGTAAAGCCGGAAAAAGTGGAGGCTTCGTGGATACGTGCCATCAGCTCCGCACAAAAGGCATTGCGAGGGAAAAATCCTAAAATAACAATTCCGATACTGCTGCTGCACTCCGACAACAGCGTACACGGCAATAAGTGGAACGATGATTTTCTACATGGCGATGCCGTGCTTGATGTCGGACACATATCGAAACTCGGACGCGAACTCGGCACCGACGTAACCGAGGAGACAATACCCGGAGGCATGCACGACCTTGCCCTCTCGGCTCCGGAAGCACGCGAGGCTTTCTACGCGGCTGTATTCTCTTGGCTCGCAAGTGTGCTGCCTCATATTCAAAAATAAGTTCTTAGAGTCAACTCTTACAATGAAACCGAAAATAGTAGTACTCGACGGCTATGTAGCCAACAGCGGCGATCTCGACTGGAACGAGCTGTCGCAACTCGGCGACCTCACTGTTTACGAACGCACCGCTCCGGACGAGACCGCCGGCAGATGTGCCGGTGCCGAAATAGTCATAACCAACAAAGTTGTTCTCGACTCCGATATAATCAACAAACTGCCCTGTCTGCGATATGTAGGCGTACTGGCCACAGGCTACAACAACGTAGACCTGAAAGCCTGCCGCGAACGCGGAATCATAGTAAGCAACATTCCGGCCTACTCCACCGAATCGGTTGTGCAGACAGCCCTGTCGCTACTGCTCGAACTCACAAACCGCGCCGGAGACTACAGCATGAGCGTGCGCAAAGGCGACTGGACCGGATGCCGGGATTTCAGCTATCGTCTCGCACCCATAACCGAACTCTGCGGCAAGACAGCCGGAATCTACGGTCTGGGGCACATAGGCATGCGCATGGCCCAGGTGCTTCATGCCCTGGGAATGAAAATAATAGTCCTTACCTCCAAAGCTCAGACCGAACTGCCGGAATGGATTGAAAAAACCGACACAGACCATTTCTTCAGGCTCGCCGATGTAATCACTCTGCATGCGCCGCTGTCGGCCGACAATGCCGGTTTCATCAACGCCGCCACACTGGGAATGATGCGGCGCGGAGCCTTGCTCATAAACACGGCCAGAGGCGGCCTCATAGATGAAAACGCGCTGGCCGACGCACTGGCCGAAGGACGCATAGCCGGAGCCGGACTCGATGTACTGCAATCTGAACCTCCGCAGTCCGACTGTCCGCTGCTGAAAGCGCCGAACTGCGTTATCACCCCGCATGTGGCATGGCAGTCGACCGAAGCCCGCCAACGTCTGCTCTCGGTCTGTGCCGCCAACGTAAAGGCATTCATCTCCGGGAACCCTGTGAACATGGTTTGAAAAATGAAAGATTATATATTCCGGCTGCCCATGAAAGTGCGAGACTACGAAGTCGATGCCGAGGGCATTGTCAACAACGCCAATTATCTCCATTATATGGAGCACACGCGCCACGAATTCTGCGAAAGCGCGGGCCTGAGCTTCCGCGAAATGCATGAACGCGGAATCGACCCGGTGCTTTCGCGAGTGGAAATACGATACAAAAAGCCTCTCGGTCTGGGCGACAGCATGGTCAGCTGCCTCAACATAAGCCGCCGGGGCCCTCTGTTTGTTTTCCATCAGGACATATACACCTCCGATGGAATTCCGGTTACAGAAGCCACCGTGGAAGTGGCATGTCTTGAAAACGGGCGTCTGAGCCGAGGCGATGTCCTGGCCGAAGCCTTTGCTGAATTTCTGTGACAATGCGTCTGCGTGAATTATCCCGACGGCCATTCGCCATGGGATATGCTCTTGTGGGCCTTGTGCTTGCGGCGGCAATGGCATTCAGTTTCATGAAATACCCCTACGGCTGTGCAGTGCCCGACACACAGTCGTATATCGATGCCTATCACAGTCTGCTGAACGGCCGGATTCATTCGTGGCGCATGCCTCTCTACCCTCTGCTCGCAGGCGGCTGCATGGATATATTCGGCCCGGCCTACGGAGGCTCGGCAGTTGCCCTGCTGCAATGGCTTATGTATGGCGTTACTCTTTGCTACATGCGTCGGCTGCTTCTTGCCGTCACTTCCTCGCAACGTATTGCATTCTGGGTTACAGCCATCTATGCGCTCATGCCCGGCAATTTCGAGCCCAATCAGATACTCTTCACCGAAACAACGGCCACATGCCTCACAACTATGATGGCCTGTCATATGGCAGGCACGCTGCGCAATCCGCGGACTGGCCGGGCAGCGGCAGCCATGCTGTGCCTGATATTGCTTCTGACGCTGAAACCGGCCTCGGCGCCTCTGCTTGCGACATCCGTAATATGGCTGGGCCTGCTCGTGGGGCTACACCGAGGCAACATTCGTAAAACCGCAGTTGTCATTTGCGCCGGTATTGTCCTGGCGATGTCGTTCCTTACGTTATATCTCGCGGCAATGCACTCCATGCACGGACTGAACACCCTCTCGGCTACAAGCACGGCAAACAATTTCTTTACCATAAGGCAAGCCGGACTAATAACAGCGGCAAACACCTCCGACACCACGCTTCAACGGCTTATCGCCGACAGCCTGCCGACGGAAGCAAGCGCCGACATCTACCGCACCTGGGATGAATACTATATCATCCAGCGCAATATCGGCGACATCCGCATGGAGCAATTCGTCAACTCCACAATAGCGACCCATAAAGCAACAGTGCTGCGACATATCGTCAACCGGTTCAACTCCATTTGTCCGCAGTACCCGCTGTTCAGCACCAGGTCGGAATTCGTACCCTGGTCGATTCCGTTTCTTCCACGCCCGAACATCAATGTCGCCGCATGGATTCTGGCTGCATGTCTGCTTGTGTTCATAAGCCGTCTCAGGCGTGCCCCGCTCTGGGCATCCGAAGGCTTGTGTATCAGTGTGCCGGCATGTCTCATGCTCGGCACTGTCATAGCCGGAGCCATGGACGACTACACCAGGCTGTTTCTGCCGGTACAGCCACTGTTCTGGATCAGTGTGGCCATGGTGCTAAACGTACTTCGCATCGGGCCGGAGACGGAACATCGACCCACACTGGAAAAGCAATAGCAGCAGCATCGGAAAAGCCGGAGCGAACAAACGGGTATAGTCGTTCATGGCCCCGAACACCACTGCCAGATACAGAAGCGTACAACAACCCCACAGCCAGAACGTTGCCGCAGGAAACAAGCCGCGCCGCCGCCACTGCCATAGGCCGGCGAACATTATGACTATAAGCATGTAGGCGCAGTCCTTAAGGTCGAAAGGCATAAACATGTTCACAAGCGGATTGTTGAGATAGTACATTTTCACAGCTCTTACAAGCGGATAACGCGGCAACTGATACTGAAACTTACGGTAGTTGTATCTGAGCATCTCTACGGGATGCGCGGCGATAAGCTCCGAACTGTAATCCTCGAGCTGACGCAGCGGCACATTATCATACATGTCGACTATTTCGCCCCACACCGACACAATATGAGCGCCGCGCTCAGGATCAACCACACGCAACGTGTCGACCCGGCAGGCTATTATCGAATCGATGGCTGACTGCGGATTCTCAACCGGTTCAACAAGTCCGGCTACTCTGGCCTGGAAATAATTGTTATAGGCATTTACCGCCGAGAGCGACCTCAGTCCGGTAACACGATGAACCGCAAGCCAATACCCTCCGACACACATGCAAAGAGTAGCCACCGATGCCGTACCCCACCGCACAATCACACGCCGGCGGCGGGAGTGGCGCTTCCATGAGAACAACAGCACCAGCACCGACATGGGCACAAGCACAAGGAATATCGGGCGCGTCATTATCATCAGCAGCAGACACAGCGCCATCCATACAACAGCCGATGCGCGAGGACGCACCATCAGACTTAACGCAAGCCAACAGAAAATCACACTCAGGCTAATGCCTACAGACTCCGACTGCATCATTATGCACCACTGCCATATGCCCGGATAAAACGCATAAGCCGCTGTAGCCCAAAACACAAATCGCGGACGATGGCGTATGACAACAGCAGCGCTACTGCGGAAGAAGTGAACCGACGCCACAAACAGCAACCATTGCAACAGCACCAGCAGCGACCTGCCCCACTGCGGTCCGAGCAGCCACTCACAGCCTATCATCAGGCAGGGAAACAGAGGAGGCCTGCAATCATCGACAGTGAACGCACGGTAAGCGTCCATAGCCATTACATAGCTTGGAGTATCGCAATAATCCACTCCATGTGGCCATCCGGCAAAACAAAGCGCGGCAAGAAATATGATAAACAGATATATGGTCCGGTACTGCAGCAGGCGATTCTTATATCCGCTGCACGGCAACAGGTTTATTGCGGATTTCATATTACAAAGTTATGTATTTTTTCACAAACAATGTTGCATGGTATGAAAAATATAGCTAACTTTGAACTATGCAGGTAACAGACACGACATATAAAATAGCCTTTTCAATGCTCAGGGGCATAAACGCCTCCACGGCACACGAACTGCTACGCCGTATCGGTTCGCCGCAAGCGTTCTTCTCGCTTGATGCCCACAGCCTGCAGAGCAGCATAGGCATGAAAGCTGAAATCGCCGACGAAACATACCGCCGGAGATTGCTCGCTGCGGCACAGGATGAAGAAACCTTCCTTGCCGACAACAATATCAGCATGCGGTTTCTGACCGACGACGAATATCCGCAGCGCCTGCGTGACTGCAGCGATGCTCCTGTGGCCCTGTACTCACTTGGCGACGGACAGCCCGACACTCCAAGAAGCATAGCCATCGTGGGCACACGTCATGCCACTCCGTTCGGAACCGCATTCGTTGCCGACCTGATAAAAAACATAAAAGACCAGGTTGGTGAAGTAACTGTAATAAGCGGACTGGCGTACGGCATAGACATAGCCGCACACAGGGCGGCGCTCCAGAACAACATGCCCACAATCGCAGTAGTGGCCCATGGGCTGAAAATGATATATCCCGCCGACCACCGGGGCGAGGCCGCCCGTATAGTCAAGGCTCATGGAGCCGTAGTGACCGAATACACATCGGCCACAACTCCGAACCGGGGGGCATTTCTTGCCCGGAACCGCATAATAGCCGGACTCGCCGATGCCGTGATTGTAGTGGAAAGCGACATCCGAGGCGGAGCTATGTGCACGGCACGCATTGCCTCGGATTACAACCGCGAGGTATTCGCCGTGCCGGGGCGTCCATGCGACACCTACTCGCGCGGATGCAACCGGCTTATCGCCGACAATGCAGCCCAGATTCTGACTGACGCATCAAGTCTGGCAGATCTCATGGGATGGCCAAAGACAGAACAATGCACGCAGACCGAACTGTTCCGGCCAGTCTCGCCACAGCATCGTAAAATCATCGACCACCTGCGCAAGAACCCCGATGCTACGGTAAACGACCTGGTGGTGCAACTCGGAATGCCATTCGCAAGTCTTAGTTCGACACTATTTGAAATGGAAATGGCCGACCTCATACTGACCCTGCCCGGAGGGCGGTATGGCGTAATATCCTGAATGTTCGTCCGCGCGGCAGCAATGCTCCGGCCCGGCCATCAACAAATCGCAACTCCCGGGCGTTTAACTTACTCTAACTGACATAAAACCCGAAAGACATGGATAAAGAAACTGAATTCAAAAAAATTATTCCGGAATCGGAAATGATTGTGAATCCCGATGGCAGCATTTTTCATCTGCACCTGCTGCCCGAACAGCTTACCGACAGAGTTATCCTGGTAGGAGACCCGGGGCGTGTCGACATGGTAGCCGACTTTTTCGACACAAAGGATTTTGAAGTATCATCGCGTGAATTCCACACAATCGGCGGCACATACAACGGCAAGCCGATAATGTGCCTCAGCCACGGCATCGGACCCGACAACATCGATATTGTAATAAACGAACTCGATGCTCTGGCAAACATCGATTTCGGCACTCGTGAAGTAAAAGACAACCCTCGCTCGCTTACCCTGGTTCGCATAGGCACATCGGGCGCCCTGCAACCCGAACTTACTCTTGGCACTCCGGTTATCGCCGAGAAAGCCATTGGCTTCGACGGTGTTCTGAACTACTATGCCGGACGCAATTCGGTGGCCGACCTTGAATTCGAACACGAACTCTGCCGCCATACCGGCTGGAATCCGCTATGGGCCAAGCCATACGTAGTTGACGCCAATCCGGATCTGGTGGCCCGTATAGGCGGTTCCGACATGGTGCGGGGCAACACTATTTCGGCCGTAGGATTTTACGGTCCACAAGGCCGCGAACTGCGCCTGCCGCTCGCCAACCCCGATCTCAACCACCGCATTGAAGCATTTGAGTTCAATGGCCGCAAAATCACCAACTACGAAATGGAGTCGGCGCCTCTGCAGGGACTCGGCAAACTTATGGGCCACAAGGCCATGACTGTATGCAGCATCATAGCCAACCGCTTCAACACCGAAGCCAACCCCAACTATAAATCAGGCATACGCGACCTCATCGGCACCGTACTCGACCGCATCTGACAATCGGACTTTTTTCAAGCGAATCCATAATGGACCGGAGCGGACACAGAATGCAACAGCACCTGTGTCCGCTCCGGTCCGGATCTTTTCAGAACTTGTTTCCAGACTATTCTTCTTCGATTTCCACCACTCCGGTATATGAACCAAGCAGATTGAACTTCAGCACCACTCCATCCGACAGGCCTATTTCATATCCTGCCGTTTTCTTGCGTATGCTCACAATTTTCAGTCCACTGAAATTCTTGCTTACATACTTACGTATAGGCCTTGGCACCAGTCCATCGGGCACAGTCCTGCTCTTGCAGTCGACCGATGTCCATTTTCCCTTGTTGCTGAATTCGATGGTGGTGCCGTTCACCAGACGCACATCATAATCGGTTTTCTTGAGCAAATGCTTGTCGACCTTTATCATTCCCACTTTAGCCTTGGGAAAATACTCGTCAAGCATCTCGCGGGCCTCCTGAGGCAGATTCTCGCGGTTGATGGTATACTTGTCGAAAATGGCGTAGCTCTGGACTACAGCCGCAACAATCACCATCAGAGTCAATAGTATTCTTTTCATAATGTTTTTATTAGAAAAACATCATATCCGGCCAAAAGTTTGATTGTGTTGCAAGAACCGGCGAAATCCGGCGCCGGCATATGCCGGACAACAAAAGAGGCTGTCCGCAAATTATTACGGCACAGCCTCCAGGGGGGAACTATATTAAAAAGTAAAGCAGATATGTGTATCCTAAGTCAGAGATGAAATTGAAATGTTTCAACGATAATCGGCGAAACGCTCCTGAAGTTTCTTGCGTGCGAAGAATATCCGGCTCTTCACAGTGCCCAGAGGCAGCTGCATGTGCTCGGCTATCTCGTTGTATTTGTAGCCTGCCACGTGCATCGAGAACGGAACGCGGAATTCCTCGGGCAAGGCGTTGATGGAGTCGGAAATCTCGCCCACGCT
>JAIDBM010000121.1 GCA_029056365.1 Muribaculaceae bacterium
AAGATACGGTATAAGGTTCTGCGGAACTCCAATGGGCAGTTCGCCAATCAGAGCCGACGGATGTGCTCCCACCGGATTGAAATAGCGAAGTATGATGGCATTGAAATCGGCTCCCGAACGGATAAGGTCGGTGATTATCTCCTCGCTTATCTGCTTGGTGTTGCCATAAGGCGATGTTGCCGGCTTTATGGGCGATTGCTCGGTAACCGGATTCACATCAGGCTCGCCATATACAGTGCAGCTCGATGAGAATACAAATCCTTTGACATGGTATTTCTGCACCATCTCAAGCAGGTTCATAAGTGTATTGAGGTTATTGCGGTAGTAAAGCAGCGGCTTCTGCACCGATTCGCCCACGGCCTTGGATGCAGCAAAGTTTATTATGCCCTCTATGCCCGGATATGCCTGGAAAAGGCAATCGAGTGTGGAAATGTTGTTTACATCGCCTTCGATAAAGGCCGGGCGTACGCCGGTTATCGCTTCGATTCCGTCAAGGACTTCAAGATTTGAATTGCTCAGGTTGTCGATTATAACAACGTCGAAACCGGCATTGATTAGCTCGACTGTAGTGTGGCTGCCGATATATCCGGTTCCACCTGTAACAAGAATACGTGTCTTTGCCATTTTTGTTGTGTGTAATTTTTTTTGCAAAGTTAGCTATTTTTTTACTTATAGACACCTATGCCCATCAATAAAATATCGGTCATTTCACACAACATTCCGCACACGGACGAAAAAAGGGAACCGCACTGGACGGCGGTTCCCTTTATGACTTGGATTTATCTGTTCGCTCAGAGCACTACCTTGCTTGTTTTGCTGCCCTTACGCACGATGTAGAGACCGTTTGACGGGTTCTCGACGCGAACACCCTGAAGATTGAAGTATTCCGCTTCCATATCGGCATCGGCGGCAATTTCCGAAACACCGTCGCGTGCGCTTGTAACTGTAAGAATCTCGCTTGCCGGGTCGAATGTGAACACGTATTCGCCCTCAAGTGCGTTTTCCCAGTTTGTTCCTCCGATTCCGGCGGCCTTATAGTTGCCGGTGCCGCTGATTACTGTAGCCTCCGGAGCGGCATACCAGCCGGCCTGGGCGCCGTTGTTGGTTTTCTTTATACCGAATTCGCCGCCGTTCACTGTAAGTGTCACCGACCATAGTCCGTTCGATTCAGCCATGGCATAGTCGTCCCATTCGCCGCTCACCACATTACCACGCAGTACATAAGCTATAACATCCTCTATCACACCCTGGTATTCGGTGAATGTGATTGTCTTTGCCGCCGGATCGACGCTTATGGTGTAGTTGCCTTCGAGTGTGCTGGTGAAGTTGACTCCGCTGCCGAGACCATAGGTGCCGGCCTTGCTTATCTCCGATACTTCGTCCGAGCCGAGCCAGTCGACCTGCTCGCCGTCTTCAAGTACCTTTACGCCGAATTCGCCGGGCACAATGGCACCGGTCCACGACCAAAGGCCGTTTTCTTCTGTAAGGTTCACAGTCTCCCAGAGTTCGTTGCCGGTAATCTGGCCATGGATGGCATAGGTATACGGGTCGGCGGGACCGGGTCCGGGCTCATCGCCGCCACCTGCTTCGGTTACGGTCAGAATCTCGGTAGACGGATTGAAAGTAAACACATATTCGCCTTCAAGTGCGTTTTCCCAGTTGGTAACACCGATACCTCCGGCCTGATAGGTGCCGGCCGCATCAATCACCGTTGCCTCGGGAGCTGCATACCAGCCGGCCTGGGCGCCGTTTACTGTTTTCTTTATTCCGAACTCACCGCCGGATACGGTCAGCGTCACCGACCAGAGTCCGTCCTTATCGGTCATGGCATAGTCATTCCATTCGCCGTCGACAAGTGTGCCACGTACGAAATAAGCTGTCACTTCGTCGATTACGCCCTGGTATTCGGTGAATGTGATTGTCTTTGCCGCCGGATCGACGCTTATGGTGTAGTTGCCCTCCAGTGTGCTGGTGAAGTTGACTCCGCTGCCGAGACCATAGGTGCCGGCCTTGCTTATCTCCGATACTTCGTCCGAGCCGAGCCAGTCGACCTGCTCGCCGTCTTCAAGTACCTTTACGCCGAATTCGCCGGGCACAATGGCGCCGGTCCACGACCAAAGGCCTTCTTCTTCTTTAAGGTTCACAGTCTCCCAGAGTTCGTTGCCGGTAATCTGACCATGGATGGCATAGGTATAGGTAGTAACGGGGCTTGGGCCGGGTTCATCACCTCCGCCATCGGTATTGACGGTCAGAACAAGAGTTTCCGGGTCAAAGCTGAAACTTACCTTGCCGGTAAGAGTGCTTTTCCAGTTTGTACCGTTGATTTTGGCCTGATATTCACCTGCGGCGGCCATGGCGGGAGCGCCGGCCGAGGCATACCAGTCTTTCTGCGATCCGTTCTCCATGCGCTTGATTCCAAAATCGCCGGCTACGGCATTCTCTATGGTCAGCACCCATTTGCCGTCGACTTCGGTCATGTCGGTGCTTTCCCAGCCGGGATTACCGGTAATCTGGCCATGGATGGCATAGGTTTCGTTTACAGTAATGACTCCGCCATATGTAACGAACTCAACCTCACCTTCAGCCGGGTTGAAACGGAAAGTATAGTTTCCCTGAAGGGTGCTTTTGGAATTGCCGCCGTTTACAAACGAATATGTCTTGTCGGCTTCGGTTATATTGGCATTGCCGCCTATCCATCCCAGCTGGCTGGACGAAGCGCTGGCTGAGGCCACCTTTTTTATGCCGAATTCGCCGCCTACAAACGACCCGGTATATTCATACCATCCGTTGTTTTCTTCAAGAAGCACTGATTCCCAGTTGGAATTACCCGTAATCTGGCCATGAAGCGCATAATAGTCGGCCGCAGACGCGCACAGGCCTACCATCATGGCAACCAGAAGAAAGTAAAATTTTTTCATCGATTGTTGATTTAAAGTAAGTATTTGATTTTAAGTATGATATATTTATATAGCAATAATGTGCGATAAAATCGGCTGCAAGTTAGCCATTTATTCTGTAACCTGCAAGTTTTTTCGATTATTTTTTTGTTTTATTTCATTGACGTTCAAGCGTCAATGTCATTCCACACCGGCGGCAATCGAAATCAACCCGCATCGACATATTGCCTCCGACAGC
>JAIDBM010000122.1 GCA_029056365.1 Muribaculaceae bacterium
CCATTCAGACTTTCCCCGCTATAAAATAACAGGCTTTTCGGAAGCACAAGACTTTTTTAAATGAAAGAGCCGTGATACGGCGCACTCTTTTTTTTGTTTATCTTTCTGCAACTGACTTTTTTTTCGTAAATTTGCAGCCGGTTTGCAGAGAAGCGGCATCAGAGAGTCTGCTTCGCTTCAATTCAATTGCTATAAAGGACATAACTTTCATCTAACTTAAGTTGATAAAAATATGAAAATCGAAAAAATTATCGGTCGTGAGGTCCTCGACTCCCGTGGCAACCCCACCGTAGAAGTTGACGTTCTTCTCGAATCCGGCGCTTTCGGTCGCGCAAGTGTGCCCTCCGGTGCCTCTACAGGCGAAAACGAAGCTCTCGAGCTCCGCGACGGCGACAAGAGCCGTTACATGGGCAAGGGCGTGCTTAAGGCTGTGGCAAACGTGAACGGCCCCATCGCCGAAGCCCTCAAGGGTATGAACGCTCTCGACCAGATTGCCATCGACGAGGCGATGCTCGCACTCGACGGTACTGAAACCAAGTCGAACCTCGGTGCAAACGCTATCCTCGGTGTATCGCTCGCCGTTGCCAAGGCTGCCGCCGACTACCTCGACCTGCCCCTCTACAAATACATCGGTGGCTGCAACACCTACGTGCTGCCTGTGCCCATGATGAATATCATCAACGGTGGCGCTCACTCCGACGCTCCCATCTGCTTCCAGGAATTCATGATCCGTCCGATCGGTGCCACTTCGTTCCACGAAGGCATCCGTATGGGTACCGAGGTGTTCCACAACCTCAAGAAGGTGCTCCACGACCGCAACCTCAGCACTGCCGTAGGCGATGAAGGCGGTTTCGCTCCCGCTCTCGACGGTACTGAAGACGCCCTCAACGTTATCATCAAGGCTATCGAACTCGCCGGTTATGTTCCCGGAAAGGACGTTACAATCGGTCTCGACTGCGCTTCTTCGGAATTCTACAAGAACGGTGTTTACGACTACACCTGGAAGCAGGGTGCCGACGCTCCCAAGCTCACTTCGCAGCAGCAGGCTGAATTCCTCAAGGAACTCGTTGAAAAATACCCCATCGATTCTATCGAAGACGGTATGGATCAGAACGACTGGGAAGGCTGGAAGATTCTCACCGACCTCATCGGCGACCGTTGCCAGCTCGTTGGCGACGACCTGTTCGTTACCAACGTGAAATATCTCGAAAAGGGCATTGAGCTCGGCTGCGCCAACTCAATCCTTGTAAAGGTTAACCAGATTGGTTCGCTCACCGAAACCCTCCGCGCCGTGGAACTCGCTCAGCGCAACGGTTACACCGCCGTTATCTCGCACCGTTCCGGCGAAACCGAAGATGCCACTATCGCCGACATCGCAGTTGCCACCAACGCCGGCCAGATTAAAACCGGTTCGGCAAGCCGCAGCGACCGTATGGCCAAGTACAACCAGCTTCTCCGCATCGAAGAGCAGCTTGGCGCCGCAGCCGCTTACGGTTATGGCAAGAAAACAAAGCGTCCCGAATAATTCGAACGTTTGTACCAATAAAAGCGAAGTCTGCGACAGTGGACTTCGCTTTTTTTGTTTAACTTTGCATTATGAACCGTATATGCATTGCACTTTTATTTATCGCCTCCCTGTTTTCCACTGAATTGTGGGCCGCGCCGGGTCCGGTGCGATTTCACGACGAGGCTTCCGATACCGCGCGTATAAACGAAATACTGGCGGAAACACTCGCACACAGTTTCGAATCGTCGGGCGACCGTACGGCCGAAATCGCCTTGCGTTTCATAGGCACCCCATACGTGGCCCGCACGCTCGAGGGCGATGACGAGCAGCTCACGGTGAATCTCGGCGAGCTCGACTGCACCACATTCGTCGAAACCGTCATGGCCTTGTCGATAACCGTCGGCGAGCGGCGGGGAACATGGCACGACTATGTGTATAATCTGCGCCGCATCCGCTACAGGGGCGGCGAGGTCAACGGATATGCCTCCCGCCTGCATTATATCAGCGACTGGGCAATCGACAACCGGCACCGCGGAAATTTCCGAGAGGTTACCTCCGATTTTCCCTCCGTGGCCTATCAGGTGCGCACCATCGACTTCATGAGCGAGAACCGCGACAAATATCCGGCGCTGGCCGATGATAAGGAATACGAGCGTATACGCTC
>JAIDBM010000123.1 GCA_029056365.1 Muribaculaceae bacterium
ACTCCTCAGTCACAGTGCAAAGGCACTGCTCCCTCGTCGTCCGAAAAAAATCACTCAAAGACTGACCGCCCTGGCGTCAACATTTATTGTCGAACCGGCTCTTAAAAAAACTGTTCCACTTCAGCCTGATTACTCCGAACACGGCCTCGCCGAATATGCTTGAGTTCATTTTACTTGTGCCCAACACGCGGTTCACGAATATTATCGGCACCTCCACTATCCTGAATCCATATTTATATGAGGTGAACTTCATTTCGATCTGGAACGCGTAACCCTTGAACTTTATCTTGTCGAGGTCGATGGTTTCAAGCACCCTGCGGCGGTAACATACAAAACCGGCTGTAGTGTCGTGTACCGGCATACCGGTAATCACACGCACGTACTTCGATGCGTAATAGCTCATCAGCACGCGCCCCATGGGCCAGTTCACCACGTTCACACCTGTTACATATCGCGAGCCGACAGCTACATCCGCGCCATCAGCGGCCACTGCCTTATAGAGTTTCAGCAAGTCGGCCGGATTATGCGAGAAGTCGGCGTCCATCTCGAAAATGTAGTCATAACCGTGGTCGAGAGCATATCTGAACCCGGTGATATAGGCCGTTCCGAGGCCGAGCTTGCCCGAACGTTCAATGAGATGTATCCGTCCGGGGTTCGCGCTAATTTTCTCTTTTACAATGGCCGCCGTACCGTCGGGCGAATTATCGTCGATAACAAGTATGTCGAAGCTGTGTTCGAGCGCGAGCACGGCATCGATTATGGCGGCCGCGTTCTCGCGCTCGTTATACATTGGTATGATTACCACCGAATCACGGCGGCTGTCAGTGTCGTTTGTCATTTTTATAGGCAAAGGGCCGGATTCCACAATGAAATCCGGCCTTTAGAGTTATATTCATATAGCATCGTCGGCCACCGTTTCGATGGCTTCGGCAGCCGGAACTGCCGGTTCGTCGGCTGTCGCAGCCTCAAGCTTCTTCATTATCGAGAAAATGAATGCGGCGGAGAGCAGACAGATGGCGATGAGTATGGCCCAGATTACCGATACCGGTATCTTGCCCCACATAAGCATAGGAATCGAAACCAGATAGTTGCCTATGGCCGTTGCGGCAAACCAGCCGCCCATCATCGAGCCCTTGAGCTTGGGAGGCGCCACCTTCGAAACGAACGAAATACCCATCGGCGAGAGAAGCAGCTCGGCGAAAGTGAGCAGCAGGTAGGTGCTTATAAGCCAGTCGGGCGACACATCGCCGTTGGTGCCCACAAGATTCAGCGAGGCCACCACCATCACACCGTAGGCGGCGCCGGCCATAATCATGCCGTATCCGATTTTGCGGGGAGCCGAGGGTTCTTTTTTCTTGCCGGCCAGCCAGGAGAACAAAGCCATCGACAACGGGGTCAGCGCCACCACATAGAAGGGGTTGAACTGCTGATAAGTGGCGGGGTCGATGCCTTCCACAACCTCGGGCGTACGGCTGTAGATCCATATCAGCACTCCGGCACATGCGGCAAGCACACAACCCGATATGAGGCGTCCGTTGCGAGTGGAGCTCTGAATCATTCCGAAGAATGCATACACACCGGCGGCTATGGAAACAAGTGCCCAGATATTGAAGCCGATACGGGTCCAGCCTGTGGCTACCGACGATGTACAGCTCTTGGCGAACTCGGTGAGGGTCTGGCCGTTCTGATGGAATACCATCCAGAAGAAGATAACCACCGTGAACACCAGCAGCAGCGCTATGACACGCTGGCGGGTCTGCTCCGGCGAAAGATCCTTTACTGCGGCGCCCTGCGAAGCTGTCGCCTTGGTGTCTTTCTTGTTATCGAGTATATGCGCATATGTTCTGCGGCCGAGGAAATATATCAGGAAGCTAACCACCAGCGACACACAGGCCAGAGCGAAGGCAACCGAACATCCGGCGGCGAAGCTGGTTATGTAGCCGTTGGCGAAGTCGGTCAGACTGCTGTATGCGGCACTGCAGTGGTCGGCGAACGACTGCAGATAGTCGGTCAGGAAGGCTCCGAGATCCGCGCCCTGGGCCATACCCTTGTTCGATGCGAATTCGGTCATGGCCTTGAGCTTCTCGCCATCGACGGCCGACATATTCGTGAAGCCATCGGTGTCGAGGCACCAGTTGCTTACAGTGGCGGCCATGGGGTCGTTGGTAAGGAAGCCGTTCCGGCTCAGCATCCAGTTCTTCAGGCTGATGGCAGCCATGGGGGCGAACATCGAGCCGAGGTTGATGGCCATATAGAAGAGCGAGAAGGCGGAGTCGCGCTTGTCGGCATAGCGTTTTTCATTATACAGGTCGCCGACCATCACCTGAAGGTTGCCCTTGAACAGGCCGGTACCGGTAGAAATAAGGAGCAGGGCTGCGAAAAGAATCATCAGCGACAGGTCGCTGCGCACCGGTGTCGGAGCCGACATAAGGGCATAACCGACAAACATCACGGCGATTCCCGATGTGACACACTTTGAGAAACTCCACTTGTCGGCAAGCCAGCCGCCTACCAGTGGCATAAAATAGACTAAGGCCAGAAATATCGAGAAAATCTGACCGGTCCAGGCAGTGTCGAGTCCGAACTTGGCCTGGAGATAGAACAGGAAAATCGCCAGCATGGTGTAGTAGCCGAAGCGCTCGCCGGTATTCGCCAGCGCCAAGACATACAGTGCTTTAGGTTGATTCTTGAACATAATGATATGGAATTGGATTTGTAAATGATCATTCGCACGCAGGGCCGCCGGACCCTTTCAAGGTGCTAAGATACGCATAATTTTTCGGATTTCGGGATTTTTTCACTAATTTTGCAAAGAAAATATTTCCGCCGGGGCACAACCCGGCTTTCTTTCCGAAAAACATATCATGCAAATAGCTCCCAACAATTTACCCGAAGACGTACAGCAGGCCAAACTCCGTTTCGGCATTGTAGGCTCGGCACCGGCCCTGCTCGGCGCCGTACAGCGGGCCATAAAAGTGGCGCCGATTGACCTGAGCGTGCTTGTCGTGGGCGAGAGCGGTGCGGGAAAGGAATTCTTCCCCAAGATAATCCATGCCTATTCAGCCCGCAAGCATGCCAAATATATTGCCGTGAACTGCGGCGCCATTCCCGAAGGCACCATCGACTCCGAACTTTTCGGTCATGAGAAAGGCTCGTTTACCGGTGCCGTGGCATCGCGCAAAGGTTACTTCGAGGAGGCCGACGGCGGAACAATATTCCTTGACGAGGTGGCGGAACTGCCGCTCACCACGCAGGCAAGACTGCTGCGTGTGCTTGAATCCGGCGAGTTCCTCAAAGTAGGCTCCAGCACCGTGCAGCACACAAACATACGCGTTGTGGCCGCGACAAACGTCGACATGACCCGCGCCGTTGCTGAAGGACGCTTCCGCGAAGACCTGTATTACAGGCTCTCGACCGTACAGATTTCGGTGCCGCCGCTGCGTGAACGCGGCTCCGACATTCTGCTTCTTGCACGGAAATTCGCATCGGATTTCAGCGAACGCTACCGGTTGCCGTCGGTAAGCTTCTCCGACGAGTCTCGCCAGGCCCTTCTTCACTACCGCTGGCCGGGAAACGTGCGCCAGCTCAAAAACGTAGTGGAGCAGATTGCCCTTTTCGAAACCGGCAACACCGTCGATGTGCCCGTACTCCGGCAGTATCTTCCGGCCAATGCCACTGTATTCACCCCGACCCTGGCCGGAAACCAGCAGCACGACTATCATCGCGAACGCGAGATGCTGTTCAACCTCATTTTCAGAATGCAGCAGCAAATCGATGATCTGCGTGCCAGAATGGGCCTGCAGTCCGAACTGCCGCCGAAAGCCGCCGAAACCGTCGACGAATTCGAAGACATCACCCAGCAGACTCCGGCTTCGGAGCGCCCGGTGCCGGTGGTACTGGCCAAATTCAGCGGTCCGGCAAACGAAACCGACAGCGAAAGCGAGCGGCGGTCGATACGCGATGCCCTCGAACGCAACGACGGCCGCAGGAAAGCCGCCGCACGCGAACTGAATATCAGCGAACGAACCTTATACCGAAAAATAAAGGAATATGGTCTGGAATAAACTGCGGCTGATTCTTGTTCTGGCTGCCGCCTTCGTGGCCATGCCTGGATGTATTCCGCGCTTCACACTGAACGGCTCGGCTATCGACTACACGGTATACAAGACCATACACGTGTCGGATTTTCCGATTCGTGCCGCACTGGTATACCCGCCCCTGCAGCAGACATTCGAGAACGAGCTCCTCGACTATATTACCCGAAACACCCGCCTGCAGACCACCGACGGCGCCGCCGACATGCAGCTTGAAGGCGAAATCACAGGCTACTCTCTGTCGCCGCAGGCTGTTACCGAAGACGCATACGCTTCGAAAACACGGCTCACGATAACCGTGCGGGTAAAATACCTCGACAACAAGGCCGACGGCAAAGACGTTGACCAGACATTCAGCGCATACCGCGACTTCGATGCATCGATGATGCTTACCGATGTGCAGGACGAACTATGCCAGGAGATTTCGAAAGAACTTGTAGAACTCATCTTCAATGCCACCCTCGGCGACTGGTAATCATGGACGAAGAACTACAGGAACTTAAACGATACCTGACCGGCGCTACAGCCGAGGCACCTGCGGCGGAAAGCCTGCGGCGGATAATGGACTCATACCCTTATTTCGCGGCTCCGATAGCGGCTATGCTCCGCGCCCACGGCCACAGCCTGGACCCCGACGAACTCGCGACGCTGCGCTCGCGGCTTGGCGTGATGCTCGGCGGCACAGGCGCCGCCATGCGTGCCGCCTGCGGCATCGACAACAACGCATTCTACCCCACACCGACCTCGCGGCGACCTGACACAAACGACGCACTCGACACCTTTTTCGCAACATACGGCAAAACATCGCCCGAAGAAGACGCCCTGCTCGAAAGACTCATATTCAATCCCGTGCCCGACTATTCCGAGCTTCTGGCTCATGAAGAAGGACGCGACCCGGAACCCGACCCCGACGACGGCATACCCGACCTGAGCGACCTCGCGGCCAGACTCGCACCGCCGGAGCGCAAAGAACAGCCACCACACGACAACAGCGAAACCGCACCCGTCGCAGCGCCCAAAAACCAGCCGCAGCCACAGGACGACTCACTCCTCAGCGAAAGCCTTGCTAAAATTTTCATAAAACAGGGCCGATATGAGCGTGCATACGAAATAATCAGCAATTTAAATTTGAATTATCCGGAAAAAAGTATTTACTTTGCAGACCAATTGCGTTTTCTGCGCAAGCTGATACTCATACAACAGAAAAATAACAATAAATAATATGTATCTCGTACTTAGCATTATCACAATTCTCGTAGCCGTACTGCTGATCGGCATAGTATTGATTCAGAAATCCAAAGGCGGCGGCCTCTCGTCGCAGTTCGGCGGTGCCGGCAACGTAATGGGCGTACGTCAGACCAACAGCTTCCTCGAAAAAGCAACCTGGACTCTGGCCGCTCTCATCGTGGTACTCTCCATCGCTTCTTCGTTCGCGCTCCGCAGCGGCTCGAAAGCCGAAACACGCTTCAACATGCCCGATGCACCGGCTTCGACCACCACTACCACCGGCACAGCGCCGGTAGCCGCTCCGGCTCAGGAAGCACCTGCCAACTGACAGCCTGCCCGACAGGTACCGTAGAATTTAATTCTCAATACGATGCAACGCTCCGATTTCGAAATCATGGCGCCGGTAGGCAGCTATGAGTCGCTTCACGCGGCTATCGAAGCCGGAGCCGATGCCGTTTATTTCGGTGTCGGCCGGCTGAACATGCGCTCGAAATCGAGCGTGAATTTTACCATCGACGACCTGCACGACATTGCCGGAATATGCGAGCGTGCAGGAGTCAAATCGTATCTTACAGTCAACACTGTGGCATACGATGACGACCTCCCCGCCATACACGAAGTAATCGATGCCGTGGCCTCAAGCCACATATCGGCCATTATAGCAAGCGACATCGCCACTATACTGTATGCCCGCGAGAAAGGCGTGGAAGTGCATATTTCCACACAAAGCAACATAAGCAACACCGAAGCCCTGCGCTTCTACAGCCAGTGGGCCGATGTGGCTGTGCTTGCCCGCGAACTGAACATGGACCAGGTGGCCGCAATACACCAGGCCATCGAACAGCAGAACATATGCGGTCCGAAAGGCGAAAAAGTACGTATCGAAATGTTCTGCCACGGTGCATTGTGCATG
The DNA here is from genome assembly GCA_029056365.1 of Muribaculaceae bacterium. GTDB lineage: Bacteria > Bacteroidota > Bacteroidia > Bacteroidales > Muribaculaceae > CAG-873. The sequence continues at coordinate 6,235 of JAIDBM010000123.1, forward strand.
GCGGTGTCGGGAAAATGCTATCTCTCGCTGCACCAGATGAACAGCAGCGCCAACCGGGGCGCATGCACCCAGATATGCCGTCGCGGCTACGAGGTGACCGACCTCGAGACCGGCGAACAGCTCCAGGTCGACAACAAATACATAATGTCGCCCAAAGACCTCAAGACCATCCACTTCCTCGACCGCATGATCGATGCAGGAGTGCGTGTGTTCAAAATCGAAGGCCGTGCCCGCGGACCTGAATATGTGAAAATAGCCGTAGAATGCTACAGCGAGGCCATACAGTCCATATGCGACGGAACCTACGGGCAGGAACTTGTAAACGGCTGGGACGAACGTCTCGGACGCATCTTCAACCGTGGTTTCTGGAACGGATATTATCTCGGACAGCGGCTTGGCGAATGGTCGGGCAAATACGGCTCGTCGGCCACACGCGTGAAACACTATGTGGCAAAAGGCGTGAAATACTTCTCGCGGCTCGGCGTGGGCGAATTCCACATGGAAGCCGGCACCCTCAGCGTAGGCGACGAAGTAGTGATTACCGGACCCACCACCGGCGCACTGATTTTCGAAGTGCCCGAAATCCAGGTCGGAGGCCGCAGTGTGCCGCAGGCAACCAAAGGCGATGCGTTCTCGATTCCGGTTCCGGCCAAAATCAGGCCATCCGACCGCCTGTACCGCTGGGAAAAGACTGACTAACCCTAAACAAGCTTTATGATACCTGAAATCAGCCAAAGAATCCAAGCGCTGGCAGTGTCTCAGACTCTGGCCATGTCGCAGCGTTCCAGCCAACTCCGAAGCGAGGGCGTGGATGTGATCAATCTCTCTGTGGGAGAACCCGACTTCTTTACTCCCGACCACATCAAGCTCGCCGCCATCAAAGCGGTCGACGACAATTTCTCATTCTATTCGCCGGTGCCGGGATATATGTCGCTGCGCAAGGCCATAAGCGAGAAACTCCGCAAAGAGAACAGTGTAAGCTTCGCTCCCGAACAGATTGTAGTTGGCAACGGCGCCAAACAGGCCCTGTGCAATGTGGTGCTCGCCACGGTAAATCCCGGCGACGAAGTACTCATCCCCACTCCAGCCTGGGTAAGCTATTTCGAAATGGTAAAGCTTGCCGATGGCACCGGCGTGGCTATACCCTCGGGCATCGACACCGATTTCAAAATCACCCCCGCCCAGCTCCAGGAGGCCATCACCGACAAGACCTCACTGCTGATGTTCTGCTCGCCCTCGAACCCAACCGGCAGCGTGTACACCCGCGAGGAACTTCAGGCCCTCGTTGACGTTCTGGCCAAATATCCGCGCATCACAATCGTATCCGACGAAATTTACGAACACATCAACTACACCGGAAACTTCACCTCCATGGCATCGTTCCCGGAAATAGCCGACCGCACCGTACTCATAAACGGTGTATCGAAAGCATACGCCATGACCGGTTGGCGTATCGGATACTGCGCCGCCCCGCTGAACATAGCCAAAGCGGTGAGCAAGCTGCAGGGGCAATACACATCCGGCGCCTCGTCGATTGCCCAGAAAGCCGCCGAGGCCGCATACACCGGTCCGCAGGACTGCGTGGAGGAAATGAGAAAGGCTTTCGAACGTCGCCGCGACCTGGTTGTGCGAATGGCGCGTGAAATTCCCGGACTCAAAGTCAATCAGCCCATGGGCGCATTCTATCTCTTCCCCGAAGTGAGCGCATATCTGGGCAAATCGTACGGCGATCGCAAAATCGAAACCAGCGCCGACCTGGCCATGTATCTCCTTGAAGAAGGCCACGTGGCTACTGTCGACGGCGCGGCTTTCGGTGCTCCCGGCTATATCCGTCTCAGCTACGCGGCTTCAGACGATCAGCTCAAGGAGGCCATGCGGCGCATCGCCGACGCTCTGGCCCGGCTTGCCTGACCCAGCATAAACAAAAACCTACAGAGGCTGTGTCGTAATCGTTTTTTTACGCCACAGCCTTTTGTATGCGTTTTATATCTGGTTTTCAAAAAGTAAGTAAGTCAACAAATAATTTATATCATACATATATATATATACGCAATAATGAAAATACACAAATATCTGGCGGTGGCCTCCGCCCTTGTGTCAGCAGCCTCGGCTTCCGCGGCAGACCCTGTGATTGTAGAGACAGACGCATACCGCTGGGCGGGCGACACCATTTTCCAGAACGAATTCAAGGCATGGGCCGTGAGTCCTTATGAACTGCGCTCCACTTATAAGGCCCGCCCGGGATATTACATGCCCGTCGACCAGGTGTGGAAACGCCGTAACGACCTTTCGGCATATCCGAAGCTTAGTTCCGACAATCTCCTTCACGAAGCAGTGTTCAACATGGCGCTCGACGAGATGGTAAACGCCGTGGAGCCTGACACCACGCTCCGCACCGGCAAGGAATGGTCGGGAGTATGGACCCGCGATGTAAGCTATTCGATTATTCTTTCCATGGCCTATATGCAGCCTGAGGCATCGATGATATCGCTGATGAAGAAGGTGAATCCGAGCGGTCAGATTATCCAGGACACCGGCTCGGGAGGCGCGTGGCCCATCTCCACCGACCGCATGGTATGGACTCTTGCCGCCTGGGAGATATATAAGGTAACCGGCGACCGCAGCTGGCTTGAGACGGTTTATCCGATAGTGGCCCGCTCGCTGGAGAAAGACGGGAAGACGGTGATGAGCGAGCGCGGCCTGGTGAAAGGCGAGACTTCGTTCATCGACTGGCGCGAGCAGAGTTATCCCCGCTGGATGCAGACCGTCGACATATCGCAGAGCGAGGCCATGGGCACCAACGTGATGTATGCCGCGGCTCTCAAAGCTGCCGGAGAGATGGCACAGATACTTGGCAAAAAGAAAGAGGCCGACAAATACTTTGCCGCATCGTCGGCGCTTGCCGCCAACATCGACAAGACATTCTGGATGCCCGACAAAGGCTATTACGGAATGTATACCTACGGACGCGGCAACAAGATTCTCAACCCCCGGGCGGAAACTCTCGGCGAGGCTCTTGCGATCATCTACGACATCGCACCGAAGGAGCATCAGAAGTCTATTTCCGAAAACAGTCCGCAGACTCCATTCGGCGCACCGGTCTTCTATCCTCAGATTTCCGACATGCCCAACTACCACAACAACGCCCTCTGGCCCTGGGTGGCATCGTACTGGACTATCGCCCAGGCAAAAGCCGGCAATGAAAAAGGCGTGATGGAGGGCATCGGCTCGGTATATCGTCCTGCAGCCCTTTTCTGCACCAACAAGGAGAATCTCAATCTCGACAACGGCGACATATACACCGAGCTGAATTCATCGAACATGCTATGGTGTCTTGCCGGAAACATCGCGCTGACAACACGCGTGCTCTTCGGCATACATTTCGAAAACGACGGGCTTGTGATAGAACCGTTCGTGCCTAAAGCCCTCGCCGGAAAACGTACGCTCGAAGGCTTCCCCTACAGAGGCGCGAAACTCAACATCACCGTGGAGGGATACGGCAGCCGGGTGAGCGAACTGATCGTCAACGGCAAAAGCCTCTATCCCGAAAAAGGCAAGCTTATTCCCGCAAAGATGCTGAAGAACGGCGGCGACATCATTGTAAAGATGGACAATCAGCCGATTCCGGAAATGAAGCTCAACAATGTGCCCAATGTCAAGGCGCCTCTGACTCCCGTGACATGGCTCGCCAACAATCCAGCTCTCGATGGCGCCGGTGTGCCGGTCAACAATCAGCTCGAATGGAATCCCATCGAATATATAGCAAAATACATTGTGCTGAAAAACGGCAAACCGGTGGCGGAGACCCGCGAGACTACCTTCGCTGCTGTAACTCCGGGCGAATGGCAGGTAATCGGCGTTTCAGACAGCGGCGTACAGTCGTTTGCTTCCGAGCCGCGCAGCAACCGTCCGGCCATGATTGTGGAATTCCCAGGAGAAAGTGCGGAAATGAAGTCTGCCGAGGTCAGCTACAGGCCCCAGGCGCCAATCGCCGGCTTTAGCGGGAAGGGATTTGTAGAGCTCGACAGATTGGCGGCTCCGACAGTAGTTACCGTGGACATTCCCGAAGCGGGAGTGTATTCGTTCAGCCTGCGCTATGCCAACGGAAACGGTCCGGTGAACACTGAAAACAAGGCGGCGGTGCGCACCCTCACCCTCGACGGCAACAAGGCAGGCACAATTGTGATGCCACACCGCGGTGTGGCAAACTGGAACGACTGGGGCATGAGCAATCAGATTATGTTGCCTCTGGAAAAAGGCCGGCACACAATTGGCATACTTTACCTCCCGGAGGACGAAAACATGAACATCGACACCAACCACGCGCTCGTCGACCACCTGCGTGTGGAACGCGCCGATTAGTCATAAATCCACCATCCATAATACAACACAACAGGGGAGCACGCTCGCGCGTGCTCCCCTATGTGTAGACTGCCTGCCGGAACAGACAGCCTAATCCAACTATAATTCATCATTTCAATGCCAGATATAGAAAATTACATCATCACATTGAAACATCAATTTCGCTAAAAGCGTTTCAAACTACTCTTTTCACTGCAAATTTACATATTATTTTTGATTTTGCAAACTTTTTACTAAATTTTATTGAACTTTCTGCGATTTTTCTTCGTTGTCGACACACAACACATTGTCACCATATTCACTCGTTTTATAGCAATATGCTCATTTACACATGTTTTAGCCTCTGTCCTTACATTCGAGCCGGAGCAAGCGGAAGGAACACAGAGTCGGACCGACAAAAATATGGCCCGTCATAAGCTGAACACACAGCACAGCTGCGCTTAACACTAATTAACCATATTGTTTTAGCCACAGCGCGATTTTATTCGTAATTTTGCACCATTCAGAGTCTTAGCTTGAAACAACTTTTCTACCCACCATTATCAGAAAAATCCTTTTATAATTCCGCAACCCCACTTATAAAAAATATAACGCGCAGAATTTCCTCAGCGAAGATTCAGCGCGGAAACAATACTTGATAGAATGAAACAGTTGATCCGTTTATTAATGGGCCTGCAACCGGTCTGATGATATTGTGTACGCCGGTCGTGAGGCCCGCCAGGCAAATCGCAGGCAAGGACATGCCCCGCTTTACAACCACGCTCTCCACGCGGCGGACAAAATCCGTCATCGCAGAGAGCGTGTTTTTTTTAAACGAGGTCTTACTTATCAGTCGAAACTCTCAGCCATGCGGCTGAAAGCCTTCGCCGGACTAACCCGCCGATAGAGAATGTCGTACATGCCGTCGAGTATCGGCATAACCACCTCATGATGCTCGTTTATGTCGTGTATACACTTTGTGCCATAGTATCCTTCGGCAGTCTGCTCCATCTCCATTCTCGCAGCCTGTACCGAATACCCCTTTCCGATCATGCTGCCGAAGTTATGGTTGCGAGAGAAACGCGAATACGCCGTCACAAGAAGATCGCCAAGATAAACACTGTCGCATATCTGACGCGGACGCGGATTCACAGCATCGATAAAACGCTCCATCTCCCGTATGGCATTACTCACAAGCATGGCCAGAAAATTATCGCCCTTCTTCATGCCGTGTATTATACCGGCCGCTATGGCATATACATTCTTAAGCACAGCGGCATATTCAATACCGTCGACATCGCTCGATGTTATAGTGTGCGTGTTGTTACCCGCAATGCATCGGGCGAAACTCGCGGCACGGTCTATGTCGGTACAGCCGATCGTAAGGTACGACGGACGGTCGAGCGCCACTTCCTCGGCATGACAAGGACCGCTGATTACCAGAGTCTTCGATGGCGCCACGCCGAAACGGTGCACCATGTAGTCGGTTATCAGTTCGTTCTCGTCCGGCACAATTCCTTTGATAGCCGACACAACGGCCTTGTCGCTGATGTCGACATCGAGCTTTGCGATATGGTCCTTGAAATAAGGCGAAGGCATGGCCAGCAACAAGGTGTCGCAACTCTGGCACACCTTGTTGATGTCGCTCGAGAATTCAATCCGCTCTATATCAAAAGGTACATCGGTAAGATACGCCGGATTGTGACGCAGACGCCTGAATTCGTCGATGCGGTCGTCGCGACGCATATACCAGGTAATGGTCTCGCAGTTCGACATCAGAAGCTTCGCCAGGGCGGTGGCCCAGCTGCCACCGCCCATCACGGCTATATTTCCGGGAAATTCCATACCGGTTACTTCTTCTCAGGCCGCATCTGCGGGAAGAACAAAACCTCCTGTATGGCCGTCTGGCCGGTCATAAGCATCACAAGACGGTCCATGCCTATGCCCATGCCCGAAGTCGGAGGCATGCCGTATTCAAGGGCACGGATAAAGTCGTGGTCGATAATCATTGCTTCGTCGTCGCCCTTGGCGCCCAGACGCATCTGCTCCACAAAACGCTCGTACTGGTCGATCGGATCGTTAAGCTCCGAATAGGCGTTGCACAGCTCCTTGCCGTTAACCATCAGCTCGAAGCGCTCGGTAAGTTCGGGGTTCTCACGGTGGCGCTTGGTAAGAGGCGACATCTCTATGGGATAATCGGTAATGAAAGTAGGCTGTATGTAGTTGCCTTCGCACTTCTCGCCGAATATCTCGTCGATGAGTTTGCCCTTGCCCATGCTCTTGTCCACCTCTATGTGCAGGTCGGAGCATACCTTGCGAAGCTGGTCCTCGTCCATACCGGTGATGTCCACACCCGTATGCTCCTTGATGGCCTCGGCCATGGTTACACGGCGGAACGGAGCCTTGAAGTCGATTTCCTTGTCGCCCACCATCACCTTTGTGGTGCCGTTGACATCCATGCAGATTTTCTCGAGCATCTTTTCGGTGAATTCCATCATCCAGTTGTAGTCCTTGTAGGCCACATATATCTCCATACAGGTGAATTCCGGATTGTGGGTGCGGTCCATGCCTTCGTTACGGAAGTTTTTCGAGAACTCATACACGCCGTCGAAACCGCCTACAATCAGGCGCTTCAGATAAAGCTCGTCGGCAATACGCAGGTAAAGCGGAATGTCGAGAGCGTTATGATGCGTGATAAACGGTCGCGCCGATGCTCCGCCGGGAATACTCTGCAGTATCGGAGTCTCAACCTCGATATATCCGGCATTGTTGAAGTATTCGCGCATGGAGTTGTAAACCTTGGTACGCTTGAGGAATATGTCCTTGATGCCTTTGTTCACCACAAGGTCGACATAACGGCGGCGGTAACGGAGTTCCGGATCCTCGAACGAGTCGTATGCCACTCCGTCTTTCATCTTTACAATAGGCAGCGGTTTAAGACTCTTGGCAAGTACGGTAAGGCTCTGCGCATGCACGGAAATTTCTCCTGTCTTGGTGCGGAACACATAGCCGGTGACACCGATGAAATCGCCGATGTCGAGCAGTTTCTTGAACACAGTGTTGTACAGTTCCTTGTCCTCGCCCGGACAGATGTCGTCGCGCGAAATATACAGCTGGATCCTGCCGTCGGCGTCCTGCAGCTCCACAAACGATGCTTTGCCCATGATGCGGCGGCCCATGATACGGCCTGCCACCGACACCTGCCGGGGAGCATCTTCGTCGTTAAAGTTTTCCTTGATTTCTACCGAATGCCCGCTTACGGGAAATTCGGCGGCGGGATATGGCTCGATGCCCATCTGACGGAGCGTATCAAGCGAGCCGCGGCGCAGTACCTCTTGTTCGCTGAGTTCTGAAGGATTCATATATGCTGTTTTTTTAAGTTCACATAATCATATCGGCAAGCCGAAAAAGCTATTCTCGCCGTCCGACATGTTTTATATTCGTTCAAGTCTACAAAGTTAGCAATTTTTATGCGAGTGAGCAAACTATTGCACAAACAATCGCCATACGGGCATTTTCGGGCATTTTTGCGTATTTTAGACAGCCGTTATAACTAAAAGTGGCCTAATTAAGCTATTTTAACATTAATTTGTTTGAAAACTATTGATTTTTATCACATAAATCGCTATCTTTGCCAACACTTGTAAAAAGGCATAAAGCAACACTTGAATTTTGGTTATGAGGGAGGTGCGTTACTGTGAAGTAGCGCACTTTCGTTATTAAAAAATGAACACACTCAGCCGCAAAAGTTTAAAATTTAAAAATTATTAATTGAAAATTTGTATACTCCGGAAATTGTTTGTAATTTAGTGGAAATATCTAAAACCACATCGCCGGGGAAGTGATTCATTCCCTGATAATACCTTAGAAAACAAATCTCTAACATAATCACAATGAGCTATCTGAAATTTGATAAGAACCTGCTTATCAACCTCGACCAGTCGTTGCCTAAAGAGATGTTGCGTACAAACATGAGCGGTGCCTACCACTGCACCACCCTGCCCGGATGCAACACCCGCAAGCAACACGGTCTGCTGGTGATTCCGGTGAAAGAACTCGGCAACAAACCTTATGTGATGCTGTCGAGTCTCGACGAAACCGTAATCCAGCACGGCGCCTCGTTCAACCTGGGACTGCACCGCTACCAGGGTGGCGTATACAGTCCGAACGGCCATAAATATATCCGCGAATTCGACTGCGAGAATATCCCGCGTATGACATATCGCGTCGGCGGCGTCATACTCACCAAGGAAAAAGTTTTCATCTCTCACGAAAACCGTATACTCATACGCTACACCCTTGTAGAGGCACACTCCCCCACGACTTTACGCTTCAGGCCGTTTCTGGCCTTCCGCGAAAGCAATAGCCTCTGTGTTGCAAACGACGTGGTGAACCGCCAGCTCGAACAAGTCGACAACGGCATCGGTTCATGTCTCTACCAGGGCTTCCCGACACTGTACATGCAGTTCAGCCGAAAACCCACATGGGTCGACGAACCCGACTGGTACAGAGGCATCGAATACGTAAAAGACATGGAGCGCGGCGTGCCCTATTGCGAGGACCTCTGGGTTCCGGGTTATTTCGAGATTCCTATAAAAAAAGGAGAGTCGATAATTTTCTCCGCCGGAATCGAACCCGTAAAACCCCGCTCCCTGGCAAAAATGTATGAAGCCGAAATAGCCACACGCACTCCGCGCTCATCGTTCTTCAACTGCCTGAAAAACTCAGCCAAGCAGTTTTATGTGAAAGACGGCAAAGACATGTATGTGATCAGCGGCTTCCCCTGGGGCGTGGTTCTGGCCAGAAACACATTCATGGCACTCCCCGGCCTTACTCTCGCCATCGACCACCGCGCCGACTTCGAAGCCATTATGGACACAGCCGCGGCAGCCCTGCAGAGCTTCATGGCCGACGGAACCACCGACAGGCGTATCGCCGGAATCGACCTGCCCGACATTCCATTATGGTGCATATGGGCCCTGCAGCAATACTCCAAAAATGCCGGAATCGAAAAAACACGCGAACGCTACGGACGCCTGATAACCGACATCATCGAATACATTCTCGCCGACCGGCATCCGAACCTGAACATCGACCCCCAGACCGGACTGCTTGAAACCGACGGTTCGAAATATCCGGTGTCGTGGATGAATTCGGTGCTCGATGGCAAGCCGGTGGTTTATCGCAGCGGACGCCTTGTGGAATTCAACGCCCTGTGGTATAACGCGCTCGGTTTCGCCCTCGCCCTTACCGACGGCTGGAATCTGGCCGACCCTCAGCGACGCGAGGCCTGGCAGGATGAATTCGACCGTATGGCCCAGCCATTCGTCGACACCTTCCTCAACGACGCCGGCTACCTCTACGACTGGGTGGACGGAACATACGCCGACCCGTCGGTACGCCCCAACATGGCTGTGGCAATCGGACTCGACTACTCGCCGCTCAACCGCCGCCAGCGCAAAACCGTGCTCGACGTCGTGACACGCGAACTGCTCACACCCAAAGGCCTGCGCACGCTTTCGCCCAAAAGCTACGGATACCGGCCCTTCTATCTCGGCTCGCCGCGCGAACGCGAGGAAGCGCTACATCAGGGTCCGGCCCGCCCATGGCTCATGGGATTCTACGCCGATGCCTATCTGAAAGTGTTCGGAATGAGCGGAGTCGGTTACATCGACCGCATGCTCATTGGCTTTGAAGACGACATGACCACCGGATGCATCGGTTCGCTGTCGCAGCTTTACGACGGCAACCCGCCATTCGCCGGACGCGGCGCTGTAAGTCATGCCACAAACGTGGCCGAAGTGCTCCGAACCATCCGTACCCTCAAGAAATTCGAATCTTAGACCAACATCTGTCATATGAAAGCTTTAATGTTCGGCTGGGAATTCCCACCGCATATCCTCGGCGGACTCGGAACCGCATCCTACGGTCTGGTGAAGGGCATGCACGAGTGCGGCGGGATAGACATAAATTTCGTCATTCCCAAGCCATTCGGCGACGAAGACCGTTCGTTCGCCAATATAATAGGCACATCCCAGACTCCGGTGGCCTGGCGCGATGTCAGCCGCGAGTATGTGGAGTCGCGCATCGGAAACCTCATGAATCCCGACCTGTATTTCGCACTGCGCGACCATATATATGCCGATTTCAACTACATGCACACCAACGACCTGGGATGCATCGAATTCTCGGGCCGCTACCCCGACAATCTCATCGAGGAGATAAACAACTACAGCATCACCGCCGGTGTAATCGCACGCACCCTCGATTTCGACGTGATACACTCCCACGACTGGCTGACATATCCCGCCGGAATACACGCCAAACAGGTAAGCGGCAAACCTCTGGTGATACATGTGCACGCTACCGACTTCGACCGCTCGCGCGGTAATGTAAACCCCACGGTGTTCAACATCGAACGCGACGGCATGATTAATGCCGACCATATCATTACAGTGTCGAACCTCACCCGACGCACCGTTATCGAACACTATGGAATCGACCCGGCAAAAGTAACAACCGTACACAACGCCGTTGTGCCCCTGAGCGAAGAGCTTCTTAACGTGGAAGTAAACAAGCCCAAGGAGAAAATCGTTACCTTCCTCGGCCGAATAACCATGCAGAAAGGACCGGAATACTTCGTTGAAGCCGCAGCGAAAGTGCTCAAGAACAACCATAACGTGCGCTTTGTGATGGCTGGCTCCGGCGACATGATGGACAAAATGATCGCCCTGGCAGCCGAACGCGGCATCGCCGACCGTTTCCACTTCCCCGGATTCCAGAAAGGCAAACAGGTGTACGAGATGCTCAAGGCGTCCGATGTGTATATCATGCCCTCGGTTTCCGAACCTTTCGGCATATCGCCGCTCGAAGCCATGCAGATGGGCGTGCCGTCGATTATCTCGAAACAGAGCGGTTGTGCCGAAATCCTCAACAACGTAATCAAAACCGACTACTGGGACATCGATGCAATGGCCGATGCAATACACGCCATAATTTCGTATCCCGCCCTGTACAAACAACTCCGCGAGGACGGCCTCAGCGAAGTGGCTCAGATAACCTGGCAGAAAGCCGGACAGAAGGTAATTGACATTTATAACAAGGTATTAAACAGACAGTAAAAAATGAAAGCCATAAGTTTCAACTTCGAGATACATCAGCCGATGCGCCTGAAACGTTACCGTTTTTTCGACATCGGCAACGACCACTACTATTACGATGACTTCCTGAACGACGACATCATAACACGCCTCGGACAGCAGAGCTACCTCCCTGCCGCAAAGACTCTTCTTAAAATGATCGAAGACTCCAAAGGCAAATTCCGCTGCTCGATTTCAATCAGCGGCACGGCAATCGAACAGTTCGAGCAATACGTGCCCGAAATGATCGATGCACTGAAGAAGCTTGCCGATACTGGCGCCGTCGAGTTTCTGGCCACCACCTACGCACATTCGCTCGCTTCGCTGGCCGACCCCGAAGAGTTCCAGCAGCAGGTGAAGGTTCAGTGCGAACGAATTCACGACCTGTTCGGTGTAACTCCGAAAGTTCTACACAACACCGAACTCATATACGACGATGATCTCGCTCCGCAGATAATGGCCATGGGATTCAAGGCATGCCTCACCGAAGGTGCCAAGCACATCCTCGGCTGGAAGTCGCCCAATTATGTCTACAGCGCAGCTTCCGCTCCAAAACTGAAACTGCTGCTCAAGAACGACAAACTCTCCGACGACATCGCCGTTCGCTTCGCCGACGGAATGTGGACTGAATTCCCGCTTACCGCCGACAAATACATGAACTGGATTGCAGAAACACCCGAAGAAGAACAGGTTGTAAACATCTGCCTCAACATCGAGACTCTCGGCGGTATGCTTCCGGCAAACACAGGTATATTCCAGTTTATGGAAGCGCTGCCTCGTTTCGCAGCCGAAAAAGGCATCGACTTCCTTACGCCTTCGCAGATTGCCCAGAAAATCAAAGCGGTGGATTCGCTCAGCGTGGTGCATCCTATCTCCGGAGCCGAATTCCCGCTTACCGCCGACAAATACATGAACTGGATTGCAGAAACACCCGAAGAAGAACAGGTTGTAAACATCTGCCTCAACATCGAGACTCTCGGCGGTATGCTTCCGGCAAACACAGGTATATTCCAGTTTATGGAAGCGCTGCCTCGTTTCGCAGCCGAAAAAGGCATCGACTTCCTTACGCCTTCGCAGATTGCCCAGAAAATCAAAGCGGTGGATTCGCTCAGCGTGGTGCATCCTATCTCCGGAGCCGATGAAGCGCGTGATGTTTCGGCATGGCTTGGAAACGGACTGCAGAACGAGGCATTCCGAAAACTCTACTCGGTTGCCGAACGTGTGCGCCTGTGCGACGACCGCCGTCTGAAACAAGACTGGTGGTATCTTCAGGGCAGCGACCACTTCTACTACATGAGCACCAAGCATTTCGCCGACGGCGATGCCCACAGCGCCTTCTCGCCCTACGAAACACCGTTCCAGGCCTTCACAAACTATATGAACGCACTGGCCGACTTTATCGTGCGCGTAGAAGAACAGTATCCTCTCTCTATCGAAAACGAGGAACTGAACTCGCTGCTCACCACCATCCGAAACCAGGCACGCGAAATCGAAACCCTCAACAAGGAACTTTCTTCGATGCGAAAGAACATCGAACAATACGAGACTCCGGTAACCGACGAAGAAAAACCCGCCAAACCAAAGTCTGTAAGAAAAGCAAAAAAATAACCCCTCACGGAGTGGAGGCAGCCCTGCATCCACTACAGCCCGTGCAAGAAAGTAACGTCGGCGACCTCGCCGACGGCTCTGAGCAGGCCGCAACATCGCCGGAAACTCACCCTGGTCATACGTCGGCGAGGGCGCCGACGTTACTCTGCACGACTTCGCCTCGGAGTGGTGGCAGCCCTGCATCCACTACACACACCGTGTAGCAGCAACGACTCAGAAAGTAACGTCGGCGACCTCGCCGACGGCACTGAGCAGGCCGCAACATCGCCGGAAAACACCCTGGTCATACGTCGGCGAGGGCGCCGACGTTAATTTGGACACACCACGGAGTGGAGGCAGCCATGCCTCCACAATACACACCGTGAAGCAGCATCGACTCAGAAAGTAGCGTCGGCGACCTCGCCGACGGTCCTGAGCAGGCCGCAACATCGCTGGAAACACACTCTGGTCATACGTCGGCGGGGTCGCCGACGTTACTCTGCACGACGTTACCTCGGAGTGGGCTTACTCCTCGTATTCGGTGGGGTCATCGATGCCGGCCTCCGCCAGAGCGGCCTTGCGCTCCTGACATGTGCCGCAAAGGCCACAATGCTTCTCGCCACCCTTATAACAGCTGTAAGTCTCGCTGTAGTCAAGCTCCATTCGCTTGCCGCGTTCGGCAATCTGCCCCTTGGTGAGCAGACAGTAGGGAGCACGCAGCTCGATACGGTCGTAAGTGCCCTCGGCGATAGCACCCGCCATCGCACGGATAAAAGAATCGCGGCAATCGGGATACAAGGCATGGTCGCCTGCATGATTGGCAATCATCACAGCCTTCAGTCCGCGACTTTCAGCCAGTCCGGCAGCCGCAGCCAGCATAATGCCGTTGCGGAAAGGCACCACGGTACTCTTCATATTGTCGAAATCGTACTCGCCCTCCGGAATTGCATCGGCCCCCTCCAGAAGCGATGAATGAAAATTCTCGCCTATAAAACTCAGGTCGATTTCAACCAGCTCTATGCCCAGACGGCCGCAATGCAGCCTGGCATATTCAAGTTCGCGCAAATTATGGTTGGAGCCATAAATAAAATTCACGGCCAGTTCGATACGATGCGAATACTCGTAAAGCATGGTAACAGAATCCATACCCCCCGAGAGCACCATCAAAGCATCTTTTTCCATCACTACAAGCTGTTACTTTTCCACATTATAATTCTGAAAAGCCTGCATACGGCGTGTGGCTGCAAGCTCGCGGTGCTCATCATCGCCATAGTTCGCGAACGGATAAATCGATATGCCGCCGCGAGGAGTGAACAAACCGGTAACCTCGATATACCTCGGGTCCATAAGCTTGATCAGATCCTTCATTATTATATTCACGCAATCCTCATGAAAGTCGCCGTGATTGCGGAAACTGAACAGATACAGTTTCAGACTCTTGCTCTCCACCATAAGCTCGCGCGGTATATAGCTTATTATTATACGCGCGAAATCAGGCTGGCCCGTAATGGGGCACAAAGAGGTAAATTCCGGACAATTGAAAGTAACAACGTACTCATTGCCGGGATGTTTGTTCACAAAAGTCTCAAGAATTTCCGGAGCATAATCCTGCGGATATTTCACGCCCTGGTTGCCAAGCAGCGTGCAGCTTTTTACTTCTTCGTCGGTTCGCACTTCGTTATGTCTTTGTTATGTATTGGAGCCGGCCCGACTGCATAAGCCGGGCCGGCCGGAATTATATCACAAATCTTCTTCTATCGAGAAATCATCGGGCAGGTTATCGTCGAAATCAAGAGTTCCGTCCGATTCCTTCACCTCGGCGGCCGGAGCAGCCTCGCTTGCCTTAGGCTTGCGTGCCGGAGCTGCCTTTCCGCCACGGCGGTCTTCCTCGGCCTGCTTCATGGCTGCGGCTACGGCTGCGCTCAGTTCCTCGACAAGCTCCGGATTATCGGCCAGCATGGCCTTCACCTGCTCGCGTCCCTGACCAAGTTTGGAATCGTTGTAGCTGAACCACGAGCCGCTTTTCTTTATCACGCCATATTCAACTCCGAGGTCTATCACCTCGCCGGTCTTGGAAATACCCTCGCCGAACATAATGTCGAATTCGGCACGCTTGAAAGGCGGAGCCACCTTGTTTTTCACCACCTTGATGAATGCCCGTTTTCCGAGCACATCATCGCCGTCTTTGATCGGATTGCGCGAACGGATGTCGATACGCACCGAGGCATAGAACTTGAGAGCGTTGCCGCCGGTGGTAGTCTCGGCCGGACCGAACATCTGGCCGATTTTCTCACGCAGCTGGTTTATGAATATACATGTGGTGTTGGTTCGCGAAATGGCGCCTGTGAGCTTACGCATGGCCTGCGACATAAGCCGCGCCTGAAGGCCCATGTTACGGTCGCCCATCTCGCCCTCGATTTCATTCTTCGGCGTAAGCGCGGCAACCGAATCCACCACCAGAATGTCGATGGCGCTCGACCGTATCAGCTGCTCGGCTATTTCAAGCGCCTGCTCGCCGTTGTCGGGCTGTGAGATAAGCAGATTGTTGACATCCACTCCGAGCTGCTGGGCATAGAAACGGTCGAATGCATGTTCGGCATCGATAATCGCGGCGATGCCGCCCTGCTTCTGGGCCTCGGCTATGGCATGGATGGCAAGAGTTGTCTTACCTGATGATTCCGGACCGAAAATCTCGATTATTCGGCCTCGCGGATATCCGCCAACCCCAAGAGCATAGTTCAGCCCCACGGAGCCGGAGGAAATAACCTCCACATCCTCCACTACCTCATCGCCGAGCTTCATCACCGCTCCACGACCATAGGCTTTCTCTATACGCCCCATGGCCTGTGCCAGGGCTTCAAGTCGGGCAGCCTGCGGATTTCCTTCTTCCGCAGCAGCCTTACGTGTTGTTTTCTTGGGTTTCTCCATAATTTTGTGTCTGTTTTTGTTTCTGATACAAAGTTACGACATTTGGCGGGCAATTTCAATGCCCATGTGTGTTAAAATCAACTAATCAACGACCTCAGAGCCTCGCAGCGCGCGCCAAATTCCTCAATTGCGCCACGACCGCTCTCGTCAAGTCCGTAGATATCCATACCGCACTCCGGACAAAAAGCGGCATCGGCGCCCGTGCAATGGCCCGACGGACACACATACACCCGTTTCACCCCAAGCAAGCTGCGCCGCTCCTCTATCCTGCCCAGCGGCGGCAGATGCCGCAACTTATAAAGCAGCGCCTCCATGTCGCGAAGATCCTCCACACCGTATTCCGGCTGAAAGGCTTCAATACAGCGCACGGTCAGTCCCACGCACTGCGCACTGCCCGATTTGAGCATATCCATCAGACGCCGGGCATCGAACAGGCGGCATTCCACTACAAGCCTTACGAATTCATCGGGCATAGTGCTGTAATCGCCATACACCGTATCGAGCGCATGGCGCCGGTCGACAGCCCGCAGATATTCCGGAAAATGCTTCAGAGCCGTGGTGTGGAGCACACTGCGCTGCTCGTCCTGCAGCATCGACGCCACAAGATACTTGCGGTAAAGAGCCGGACCGAGTCCGGTCATACGATGCTCGATTATATATGCCCAGTTATGGCCCGACGGAAAAGTGTCGGGTTTCTCCAGAAGCGCCGCATAGCGTCGCCTCAGACATTCGGCTTTCAACTGTTCGGAAGTTATCATACGGACTCCAAGCTCTAACGAAACAGGGGCGCGGCATGCCGCGCCCCTGTGAAATCATTTGTGGAAATTTGTACCCCGGAGCAGAATCGAACTGCTATCTAAAGTTTAGGAAACTTCTATTCTATCCGTTGAACTACCAGGGCGGGAAACGAATTACAACGCAAAGTTACAAAAAATTCGCGACATACGTATTGCAGTTTGAAAAAATTTAAGTAACTTTGTTGCCACATTTGCCCGGATGGTGGAATGGTAGACACGAGGGACTTAAAATCCCTTGGCCATACCGGCTGTGCGGGTTCGAGTCCC
>JAIDBM010000124.1 GCA_029056365.1 Muribaculaceae bacterium
GTCGATGAACGCACAGCTCTATGTAGTCGGCAGCGGTGACGGTCTCGCATGGACTCCCGCAACTCCCTATGTTGTTGAGGCTGAAAACGGTGTTTATGCATTCGACATCGCCAACCTCACCCAGTTCAAGATTTCAACCTCTTTCGGCGAATGGGACGATTTCAACGCCGGCTGCTATGTATGCGAATATACAGCTGAAAACCTCGGCAACCCGGTTGAACTCGTTCCCGGCGACGGCAACATCGGCACTCCCTGGAAGGGCGACTACCACGTTGTTGTTCCCGTTGACATGTCGACCATCACTCTCACCACAACCACCCCTGCTCCCGTCGGAGGTCCCGCAATCTATGTGCGCGGCGGCATGAACGAATGGCTCAACGATGCCACCGAAGAGGTTCTGAACGCCTGGAAGTTCCAGCAGGTAGGCGAAAGCAATGTATACACTCTCGAGTGCTCTATCGAAATGGGTACTGAATTCAAAATCGCCGATGCCGACTGGGACAAGTACAACTACAGCCTCGGTCAGGAAGTGTTCGCAGGCAGCGAAGACGCATGGAACTACAATAATTCCGATAACACTACTATGGGTGAAGACTTCACCGGTACCATCACCCTGGTTCTCGGCGAAAAGAACACCGACCCTGTAATGGTTTCGTTCACTGAATCGGCCGGCGTAGGCAATGTTGCCGTTGAAAACGCTCCCGCCGAGTTCTACAACCTTCAGGGCGTACGCGTAGCCAATCCCGAAAACGGTCTCTACATCGTTCGTCAGGGCGGCAAGGTGAGCAAGCAGCTCGTAAAATAAGATAATCGTTCAATCGATATAATCACCGGGGGTCGTGCCTGTTGGCACGGCCCCTTTCGCATTTGTGAAAAATTGCCTAACTTTGCATTTATGGCAGACAATTATCTTGAACGGAAAATGGAAGATTATCGCCGTGGCACGGCATCTGTGCGCCGTCTGACTCATACCGGCGACACGCCTGGAACCCTGCGGCTGAAACTGCGCCCGCGTCCGGTGCTTATATATGATGCCGCCGGAGCGTGCGGCGAGACTCTGGTGTCGATGCTTTCCGGAGCCGGCTTCAGGGTCGCGTTCACAAGCGGCGATGCCTCATGGGGCAAGGAACTGGCGCAGCGCACAGGCTCGCTGTTCATTCCTGCCGGTGTTGACGCCGAGGATACATTCCGGCGCCGCTGCGGTGGAATTGAAGCGACTGTAGTGCATGGCGACAGAGTCATTACGCATTCATCGCCGGTGGCCTGTGCCCTGCGGGTGATTGCCGATATAATCGACGACGATGAAAGGTAGGTTCGCGCCCTCGCCCAGCGGCAGGATGCATATGGGCAATGTATACACGGCACTGCTGAGCCGTCTGTCGGCACGGCGACAGGGCGGCACATGGCTCTTGCGCATAGAGGACCTTGATCCGCAGCGCTCGAAGTACGAACATGCCCGTATGATAGAGGACGACCTGCATTGGCTCGGTCTCGACTGGGATGAAGGCGGTCTGGACGACAAGGGCGATGCCGGTCCGTACAGCCAGAGCCGCCGTGGCGATATATATGAGCACTTTCTGGAGCGTCTTGTGGCCACCGGACGCACCTATCCGTGCCATTGTACCCGTGCCGAGATAATGGCCACTCAGGCGCCGCATCAGAGCGACGGCCGCATTATCTATGCCGGCACTTGCCGTCCGCCCCACGGAGTGGAGGCTTCCAGCCTCCAAAGTTCAGACGTAAGCGGAGGTGTGATTTCAGAATCTGTTGGTTCATCCGTGAACTGTGGAGGCAGGGATGCCTCCACTCCGGCGTCCATACGCCTGTGGGTGCCTGACCGCGACATTGAGTTTGATGATGCAGTAAAGGGCCACTGCAGTTTCAATCTGGCCCGTGAGGTAGGAGATTTCATACTACGCCGTGCCGACGGGGCCTGGGCCTATCAGCTGGCAGTGGTGGTGGATGACGCGCTGATGGGTGTTACGGAGGTGTTGCGCGGCGATGATCTGCTGCTTTCGGCGGCACAGCAGCTATACCTCTACAGTCTGTTCGGCTTCAAGGCTCCGCGTTTTGTTCATGTGCCGCTGGTATGTAACGCAGAGGGGCGCCGGCTAAGTAAGCGCGACGCCTCTCTGTCGATGGATTATCTGCGGCAGCGGCATACACCGGCTGAGGTGCTGGGTATGGCGGCTTACCGCGCTGGTATCATCAATGAGGAAATGCCGGTGAGATTTGAAGAACTCACTTAGCATTGTGCGGTCAGCAGTAGTCCTTGTCCGAAGCACTGTATTTCCGACAGACCGGCCGGGAGAAGAACTGTTTGACCGGCCGACACAAGCATTTCGCCTATCGGATACACAAGGCGTACAAGGCCGTCGAGACACATGAGCACGGTGAACGAATCGGGACTGAACGACAGCTCCGATTCGCCGTTCACAATGGCGCGGTGTACGCTGAAGTGGTTGCAGCTCACTATTTCGGCATCGGGTATGGAGTCGGATGGCGAATTCGATTTCAGGTTGTCGTAGAGGGTGAAATCGATGGCGTCTTTGGCCAGTTCGGTGTGCAGCTGTCGCGGATTGCCGTCGGCATCGCGGCGGTCGTAGTCGTATATACGGTATGTTACATCGCTGTTCTCCTGTATCTCGGCCAGGAGATTGCCGGCTCCGATAGCGTGTACACGTCCGGCGGGAAGGAAGAACACATCGCCGGGGTATGAATCGTGTACGGCCAGAGTTTCGGCAAAGGTTCCGTCGGCCACCCGGCGAACATAGTCGTCGGGAGTCATGGCAGTGTTCAGACCGGCGAAAATCTTCGCGCCCTTGTCGGCCTGGATAATATACCACATTTCGGTTTTTCCGAGCGACTGATGGCGCTTTTCGGCCAGTTCGTCGTTGGGATGAACCTGAACCGAGAGGTTCTGGTTTGCATCGATTATTTTCACGAGCAGAGGGAAATTGAGTCCGTATCGTCGCACCACTTTTTCGCCAAGCAGTTCTGCACCGAAGCGGTTGATGAGGTCGGTAAGGTTCAGTCCTTCGTATTCACCGCTGTCGACCACGGACTCGTGGCCCGGTACGGCGCTGATTTCCCAGCTTTCGCCCACGCAGTCGGAGGTGCAGGGAATGTTTTTGTAACGGCATATCTTTGTGCCTCCCCACAGCACGTCTTTCAGATAGGGAACGAATGTTATAGGTGCAAGTGTCATATTTATAATGCTTCAAGTAAAATAACACGCGACGAGTAGTCGTTGCGTTTATGATAGTCTACATTGTGTTCCAGGGGCATTTCCAGACCGTTGCTCATGAGGTAGCGGCCGGAGAACGATTTCGCTTCGGCCGCGAGCGGACTGTTGTCGATGCGGTTGAGCTCTGTAACGCGGTAGTTCCGGTCGGGGTCGAGACCGGCCATTGTAACTCTGGGCAGCTGCTGGTTTACGAAGGTTTCGGTTTTCCACCAGAAGAACACGGCCTTGCTTTTGTCGGGTTCGACATACATAAGCGAGGCGGCGCCTTTGCGGTCGTAAGGCGAGAGGAGACGGTACAGGTCGCCCTGTTGTATGGTATGGCGCACCCGTTTGTAGTCGGCGATGGCCTTGCGGGTCTGTTCTTTCTCCTGGTCGGACATGATTTTGGGCTGAATTTCCATTCCGAGTCGGCCGCTCATGGCAACATCGGTGCGGAATTTCAGCGGTATGGTGCGGAAAGTCTGGTGGTTCGGAGCGTTGCTTATGTGCGAGGCCATGGCTACGGCGGGGAAGAAGTAGCTTGTTCCCCACTGCATGTAGATGCGTTGCAGTGCATCGGTGTTGTCGCTCACCCAGAACTCATCGAAGTAGGGCAGGATGCCCCAGTTGGCGCGACCGCCTCCCGATGCGCAGGCCTGTATGGTGAGGTCGGGATATTTGTCGCGGATGCGTTTCAGCGCGGCTTCAAGTCCGCGGTGGTAATCGATATAAAGGTGACTCTGGTTGTCGGCGGTCAAATATTGCGAGCCGTGGTTCATGATTGGAGCGTTGGCGTCCCACTTTATGTAGTCGATCTGCGGGTACTGGGTCATGAGGGTGTCGACTACCTGGAACACCAGGTCCTGCACCTTGGGGTTGGCCATGTCGAGCACCAGCTGGGTTCCGCCGCGGCCTTCGATGGCATCGCGTTTCGGAGCCTTGATAACATATTCCGGATGTTTTTCATACAGTTCCGATACCGAGTTGGTCATTTCGGGTTCAATCCATATGCCGAAACGGATTCCGTTTTCAGCAGCGGCGTCGCACAGGCCTTTGATGCCGAGGGGCAGTTTGCGGGTGTCCACTGTCCAGTCGCCCAGCGAAGAGGAGTCGTTGTTGCGGGGATATTTCACGCCGAACCATCCGTCGTCCATCACGAAGAGTTCTCCGCCCATCGAAGCTATGTCGTTCATCATCTGGCGCATTCCGTCTTCGTTTATGTCGAAATATACGCCTTCCCAGCTGTTGAGCAGAATCTTTCGCTCGTTGTTGCCGTGGGCCAGACGGTGATTGCGGCCCCATCGGTGGAAGTTGCGGCTTGCGCCTCCGATGCCTTCTTCCGAGTAGGTCAAGGCCAGCGGTGGAGTGGCAAAGGTTTCTCCTTTCGCGAGGTTGTATGATGAATTTTCTTCGTTTATTCCGGCAAAGAAGTGGTGGTAGTTCGAATCGTCGGTATCGAACATCAGCTTGTAGTTTCCGCCGTAGCATAGGGCGGCTCCGATTGCACGTCCGCTGTTTTCCGCTGCCGGTCCGTCGAGCGAAATCATCACTTCGCTGTGGGCGGTGTGGGAGTTGCGCACTCCGTCTTTGTTCTTTATTATTTTCAGTCCGTGAGGCAGCGGAGCTTCTTCCACGCGTGCTTCGTTGGCCCATGAGCCGTAGAGCTGCGATACATGCACCGGTCCATAGCGGAGGGGCAGGTAACCCGACATGAAACGGGTGAGTCGCACGTTGCCTTTTTCCTGATGCGAAGCCTCGGTCCAGGTTTCGATTACGTCCTCTCCGGGCCAGTTGCGGTAGTTGAGGTCGATTGAAAAGGGGTAGACTTTGTCCTTGAGGTGTATGGTTGTTACAGTTGAGCCGTCGCTGTCGGTGCGGGTGCTCACTGATGTTACGGCCATGTCGAGTGTCATATTGCCGTCGGAGTGTACGGCGGCGAAGGCAGCTTCTTTTTCGGGCCACATGCCGTAGACTGGGTATGCGTTCAGCTTTGCTGCTCCGGCGGCCTCGACGTTGTCGATGTCGGTTTCCGACAATGCGTTGCCGTAATATAAAAATGCAGGGGCCTTGCCTTCGGTGGCATCGATAAGCAGAGAGGTCGATGGTGTGCCGATGTGTATGGTCTCGGCCATGGCAGCCAGACCGGGGATTAGGATGGATAGAACGATATATTTGCGCATGGTAAATAGAATTTGCGCAAAGTTAAGGATTATACGGCAGATAAAATGATACTTTTTGTACCAAAAGTATGCAATAACGGTAATTTTATACGTGGAAACCATAGGACCATAGAACTATAGCGAGGTTATTTAAGACTATAGAACTATAGCGAAGTTATTTAAGACCATAGAACCATAGAACTATAGCGAGGTTATTAAAGTTTATAGAAGTCTAAGGGTTTTATTCGCCTATAGATCTCTAGTTCTCTGGTCTAAAAAAGTTCTGTAGTCAGAAAAAGGCTGTCCGGAGCGTCGGCGGGGTCGCCGACGTTACTTCATTTCAACATCTATGATGAAAAATGATGAGTGATAAAATTTTCTATAGCTCTCTGGAACTCTGGTCTAAAAAGTTTAATAGTAGAGTAAACTCAAGACAAAGAGATGCGAAAAAAACTATAGTTCTCTGGTTCTCTGGTCTAAAAAAAAGTTCTGAAGTCAGAAAACGGCTGTCCGGAGCGTCGGCGGGGTCGCCGACG
>JAIDBM010000125.1 GCA_029056365.1 Muribaculaceae bacterium
AGCGGTATCATTACGAAGGGGCGGTTTTTTGCGTGTGGATGAGGTATCCGGAGTCGTGGTGTGTCTATTACGAGATCGTCGATCAGAATGATGTCGATGTCTATTTCCCTGTCGCGGTAGGTGCCGTCGGGGTTGCGATGGGGCATAGCGGATATGCATCGCTCTATCGACTGGGTTATGTCGAGCAGTGCTTCGGGTTGTAACGGAGTTGCCAACTCGAGGTCGATGCCGATGTTGAGGAAGGGGTTTTCGGACTGATACCCCCAGGGCGCACTCTCCACCGGTGTGCTGACACGCCAGGCCGACGGGGCGAGGGTTTCAACAAGCAGGGCGACCGCCCGCTCTATCAAAGCGTGGCGGTCGCCCGTGTTACTTCCTATGTTGAGATGTACGGTCATCTACATGAGGCGGAATCAGAGCGAACGGCTCACTTCCACTTCTTCGTATCCTTCGATAAGGTCGCCGATCTTCAGGTCGTTGTAACCCTGGATACTCAGACCGCAGTCGTAACCCGAAGCCACTTCCTTGACATCGTCTTTGAAGCGCTTGAGCGAGCCGAGTTCTCCGGTATAGCGTACGATACCCTCGCGGATGAGGCGTATTTTGCTTCCGCGCTTTATCTTGCCTTCGCGCACCATACAGCCGGCGATTGTGCCTACCTTGCTTATATGGTATGTTTCAAGTATTTCGGCGGTACCGGTTACTTCTTCCTTGATTTCAGGCGCAAGCATGCCTGCCATGGCGTCTTTCACTTCTTCTATCGCCTGATAGATTACAGAGTAGAGGCGTATTTCCACACCGTCGCGTTCGGCTGCGCGGCGTGCCGCCAGCGACGGGCGCACCTGGAAGCCGATGATGATGGCATCGGATGCGGCGGCCAGTGTGACATCGCTTTCGGAAATCTCACCCACTGCCTTATGAAGCACATTTACCTGGATTTCCTCGGTGCTGAGCTTTATAAGCGAGTCGGAAAGTGCCTCGATCGAGCCGTCGACGTCGCCTTTGACAATGATGTTGAGTTCCTGGAAGTTTCCGATAGCACGGCGGCGGCCGATGTCCTCGAGCGTGAGTATCTTGGTTGTGCGGAGTCCCTGTTCACGCTGCAGCTGCATTCGTTTGTTGGCAATTTCGCGGGCCTCCTGCTCGGAGTCGAGCACGTTGAAGGTGTCGCCTGCGGTAGGAGCGCCATTGAGGCCCAGAATAAGGGCGGGAGTGGCCGGACCGGCTTCCTTGATGCGCTGGTCGCGTTCGTTGAACATTGCCTTTACCTTTCCGAAGTGGTTTCCGGCGAGAACAATGTCGCCTACGTGGAGGGTTCCGTTTTGCACCAGCACGTTGGCCACATATCCGCGACCTTTGTCGAGGGTCGATTCTATTATGGCTCCCGTTGCGTTTCGGGCCGGATTGGCCTTGAGATCGAGCATTTCGGCCTCAAGGAGCACTTTCTCCATGAGTTCTTCCACGCCGATTCCTTTCTTGGCCGAGATGTCCTGACTCTGGTATTTTCCGCCCCAGTCTTCCACGAGGTAGTTCATGGCCGCGAGTTCCTCTTTGATTTTTTCGGGGTTTGCGTGCGGCTTGTCGATTTTGTTGATGGCGAACACTATGGGCACACCTGCGGCCGATGCGTGGTTGATTGCCTCGACTGTCTGCGGCATCACGGAGTCGTCGGCGGCCACGATGATGATACAGATGTCGGTGACCTTGGCTCCACGGGCACGCATTGCTGTAAATGCCTCGTGACCTGGGGTGTCGAGGAAGGTTATGTGACGTCCGTCGG
>JAIDBM010000126.1 GCA_029056365.1 Muribaculaceae bacterium
CCAGCCGCACAGCCGCCTAGACGCCCAACCCATCCCCCCGGACCGCAAATCTCCCAACCTCCAGCCTCATCCCGTTTCAACGGCCCTTGTCGACGGCAACCGATATGCCGATTATGCCCGGACTCTGTTCTGTGATGCCGACATAGTATTCTGCCTTGACTTCAATGCCAGAACACGTATCGACCGGCTGGCATCGGCGCTGGATGCGTCAAAAGCTCCAAAGGTACTTATCGACCATCACCTTGACCCGGAGAATTTCGCCGATGTAACGATATCGCATCCCGAAATGTCATCGACATGCATGCTTCTGTTCAGAGTTTTCTGCCGACTCGAGCTGTTTGACCTCATCGACAAGACAGCGGCCGAGCTGATTCTGGCCGGCATGATGACCGATACAGGCAATTTTTCATATAATGCCGCTGATCCGGAAATATACATAATTGTAAGCGAACTACTTAAAAAAGGAGCCAACAAAGACATGCTGTACAAGCGGCTCTTCAATACATTCAGCGAAAGTTCGCTACGAATCAACGGATACGCACTTTCGGAGAAAATGGAACTCTTCCCCGAAGAACACGCAGCACTGATAACATTGTCGCGCGAGGAGCTCAACCGTTTTCATTACAGTAAAGGCGATACTGAAGCGCTTGTAAACCGTCCGCTGTCCATTCCCGGAGTAATCTACAGTTGTTTCCTGAGGGAAGAAGACGGATACGTGAAAGTATCGATGCGCAGCACAGGCGACTTTCCGGTCGACAAACTCTGCAGTGAGTATTTCGGAGGAGGCGGACACCGCAATGCAGCCGGAGGTGAATATCCGGGTACCCTTGACGATTGCGCCGCGCTTTTCCGCAGCCTTTTGTCCCGCAACCGCGAACTCTATATAGACAAACCAACCACCATATGAAATTTCTGAAAATCATTGCCGCAGCCACAATGGCAGCCACAGCTTTAGGCATGGGCAGTTGCGACGACAGCAAATCGTATGCAGAACTGCTCAACGATGAGGCGCATTACATAAACAACTTTCTTGCCGACAACATCATAGTGGCGGATGTTCCTGCCGACACCATATTCGAAACAGGCAAAGACGCCCCCTACTACAAGCTCGATGAAGACGGCAATCTGTATATGCAGGTTATTGACGCAGGTACAAAAGACAACAAAGTAAAAACGAACGAACTCATATATTTCCGGTTCATGCGCTATGACATGCGCTCATACGACAGTTCTACCCAGACATTCAGTTCCTCATGGGGAAACGAAGACGACCTGAGCCTGGTGAATACTTCATTCCGTTACCAGAACTACCAGCTCGCCACATCGGCCCAATGGGGTGCCGGAATACAGACACCGCTAAACTATCTTCCAGTAGACTGTGAAGTGAATCTTGTTGTGAAATCGCGCTATGGCTTCACCGATGAAGAAGCCAATGTGGTTCCATATCTGTATCATCTACGATATTTCAGATCTAAAATATAACTTTCAACATGCCACTGATCAAATCTATATCGGGTATCCGCGGCACCATAGGGGCCGAACCCGGATGCGGGCTTACTCCGCTCGACATCGTAAAATTCACTGCAGCCTATTCCACTTTTATAAAACGTGCAAACCCAGGCAAACGCTCTGTGATAGTTGTAGGCCGTGATGCCCGTCTGTCGGGCGACATGGTGTGCGATCTCGTGTGCGGCACCCTTAAGGCCATGGGCTGTGATGTGGTGAACATCGGTCTTGCATCCACACCTACCACTGAAATCGCGGTAGTGGCGGAAAATGCACAGGGCGGACTTATTCTTACAGCCTCCCACAACCCCCGTCAATGGAATGCCCTAAAGCTTCTCAACGCCAACGGTGAATTCCTGAACGATGCAGAAGGCAAGGAGGTACTCCGTATCGCCGATGAAAACGATTATCAGTTTGTGGAAGTTGATGAACTTGGTCACGAATCATCGAACACCACTTACAACCGCCGTCATATAGAACAGGTTCTTGCACTTGACCTGGTTGATACAGAAGCTATACGTAAAGCCGATTTCACTGTTGCAGTCGATGCGGTGAACTCTGTAGGCGGAATAGTAATTCCCGAACTGCTCAGAGCTCTTGGCGTGAAAAACATCATAGAGCTGAACTGCGAGCCGAACGGCCGTTTCGCCCATAACCCCGAACCGATTCCCGAAAACCTGACCGGAATATCGGACCTCATGCGTGAAAGCGGCGCCGATGTAGGCTTTGTAGTCGACCCTGATGTCGACCGACTTGCCATAATTCAGAACGGCGGCGAAATGTTCGGCGAAGAATACACCCTTGTGTCAATTGCCGACTATGTGCTGCGCCATACTCCCGGCGCCACCGTAAGCAACCTCAGCTCCACCCGTGCCTTGCGCGATGTAACCGAGGCCCATGGCTGCAGCTATTCCGCAGCGGCTGTAGGAGAAGTCAACGTAACCACAGAAATGAAACGCACCGGTGCGGTAATCGGAGGCGAAGGAAACGGCGGTGTGATATATCCCGCATCGCATTACGGCCGAGACGCGCTTGTCGGAGTTGCTCTGTTCCTCACCATGTTGGCAAAGAGCGGCAAGACTGTAAGCGAACTCCGTGCAGGCTATCCGCCGTATTCCATTTACAAGACCAAAGTGGAACTAAAACCGGAACTTGATGTCGATGCCCTGCTCGTGGCAGTAAAGGAAAAATACTCGGGCGAACGCATCACTGACATCGACGGCGTGAAAATAGATTTTCCCGAAAGCTGGGTGCATCTGCGCAAATCCAACACCGAACCGATAATCCGTGTCTATGCCGAAGCTCATACCGATGCCGAAGCCGAGGCACTGGCATCATCGGTCAAAGAGGTGATACTGGGCATGTGCTGAACCCTTGGCTGAACCTTCGGAGCCTGTAGCTTGTTGTAATTTCGTATTTCAACAAATAAATTACTCAATTATGGCAAGCAAAAAAAATATCAAAGGCACCAAAACCGAAGCCAATCTTGTAAAGGCCTACCTCGCAGAATCGGCAGCATACAGCCGCTATACATATTACGCACAGC